>JBDRIZ010000024.1:0-8066 GCA_043815525.1 Candidatus Woesearchaeota archaeon | reverse complement strand
GCCTCTGGATTAATAGGCTCGCCAACAGAGCCAAGGAGGCGCAGGCTGCTAAGGTCATGCTTTTTTGGCCATTCATCTCCTTCTGCCATCAAAGACCTTACAACTGTGGGCGCAGTGTAAAAGATGCTGACCTGATATTTCTCCACAATCTCCCAGAAGCGGTCAGGATTCGGAAATGTTGGCACACCCTCAAACATTATGGTTGTCGCACCATTAGACAATGGGCCGTAAATGCCATAAGTGTGTCCAGTAATCCAGCCGACATCAGCAGTGCACCAGAAAACATCATCATCCTTCAAATCAAAAATATACTTCGAAGACAAGGTCGCATAAACCATGTAGCCACCATTAGTGTGCAATACACCCTTTGGAGTGCCTGTAGTGCCGCTTGTGTAGAGTATGAAAAGAGAGTCCTCAGCATCAAGAGGCACAGCCTCGCAGTAAGGCTTGATATCATCACAAGATATCTCCTGATCATACCAGAAGTCCCTTCCAGGCTTCATCATTGTCTCGCTATGAGTGCGTTTCACAACAAAGACCTTCTCTATTGACTGGCATGATGCAATAGCCTCGTCAGCATTCTGCTTCAAGGTCACAACCCTACCCTTCCTGTAGCTGCCGTCAGCAGTCACAAGCATCTTTGCTCCGCAGTCATCAATTCTCTTCTGCAGGGCCTTGGCAGAAAAACCACCAAAAACAACGCTATGGATAGCGCCAATCCTTGCGCAGGCAAGAACAGAAACAACAAGCTCAGGAATCATAGGCATATAGACAGCAACACGGTCACCCTTGCAGATTCCGTGCTTTTTCAAAACATTAGCAAACCTGCAGACTTCATGGTGAAGCTGCTGGTAGGTGTAAGTCCTCGAGTCACCAGACTCAGACTCCCAGATAATCGCAGCCTTGTTCTTCTTCCATGATGAAAGATGGCGGTCAAGGCAGTTGTATGAAGCATTAGTCAAACCAGCCTCAAACCACTTGACAAAAGGTTTCTCAGTGTAGCGAAAGACAGAGTCATATTGTTTGAACCAGTGAATGCAATTCGCATGCTCCTGCCAGAAGCCAACAGGGTCCAGGACTGACCACTTGTAAAGCTTGTCATACTCTTCCATGCTCTTTATGTAGGCCTTGTCGCTAAAGTCCTTTACAGGCATGAACACTCGCTTTTCCTCAAGAATGGAAGTAATCCCTTCTGACATATGAGCACCTCAGCAATACCCTTAACTTCAAAGTTTAAATAAATAGCGGTACAAAGATAAGCGCGACAATAGAGGTAAGCTTTATTAAAATATTCAGGGACGGGCCGCTAGTGTCCTTGCACGGATCGCCAACAGTGTCGCCAACAACAGCAGCCTTGTGGGCAAGAGAGCCCTTGCCTCCGAAGTGGCCTTCCTCAATGTACTTCTTGGCGTTGTCCCATGCACCACCTGCATTAGCCATGAAAACAGCCAAAAGAAAGCCAGTCACAATAGTGCCGACAAGCATTCCGCCAAGAGCCTCAAGGCTCCACAATCCCATAACAATAGGAGCCAAAACTGCAATAATTGCAGGAACAGCCATCATGCGAAGGCTTGCTGAAGTCGCAATCTCGACACACTTGGCATAGTCTGCCTTGGCCTTGCCAGCGCGCAAGCCTGCAATCTGCCTAAACTGCCTCCTGACTTCCTCAACAATGTGCTCTGCTGCTGTCGCCACAGCCCTCATGGTTATAGAACAGAAAATGAAAGGAAGCAAAGCACCAATGAACAAACCAACAACCACATAGGGATCAGTTGCACTTATCTGTACTGCTTTTCCGTACTGCGCAAGGATAGCGGTGTAACTGACAAACAAGGCAAGCGCAGTAAAGGCAGCGCTGCCAATCGCAAAACCCTTGCCTATTGCAGCAGTAGTGTTTCCAACAGCATCAAGCATCTCAGCCCTCTTCCTCACTATGTGAGGCATCTTTGCCATCTCTGCAATTCCAGCAGCATTATCAGCGACAGGAGCATAGCAATTTGTGGCAAGAGTAATGCCAAGGGTTGAAAGCATGCCGACAGCAGCAATAGAAATGCCATACATGCCTCCGAACTTGAAAGCAATAATAATCGCTGCAGAAACAGCCAAAACAGGCACGACAGTTGAAATCATGCCAACTGAAATTCCCTGAATAACATTTGTACCTGCGCCAGAGCGGCTAGCCTCAGCAATAGACCTCGCTGGCCTGCGATGGCTGGAGGTATAATACTCAGTTGAAAGCCCTACAACAATACCGGAGACAAGACCAGAAAACATCGCATAAAACAAGCCTATGCTACCAGTAAGCCAGTTAATCAAAACGTACGAAAACGCAGTCATTATTATCGCAGCAGCAATAACCCCCTTGTCAAGAGCCCGCTCAGGATCAGTCTTGGCTCTTGCGCGAACAAAATACATACCAAGCATCGAGGCGATTATTCCAGCAGCAGCAAGAATTAAAGGCAAGATAACAGCGCTGTCATAGACAACTGCCAAACCAGCGCCAATAACCATCGCAGCAATTATGCTATCAACATAGCTCTCGAAAAGATCAGCACCCATTCCAGCGACATCTCCAACATTGTCACCGACATTGTCAGCAATGACAGCAGGATTTCTCGGATCATCCTCAGGAATTCCTACCTCAACCTTTCCGACAAGGTCTGCGCCAACATCAGCGGCCTTGGTGAATATTCCGCCGCCAACGCGAGCAAACAGGGCAACGCTTGAAGCACCAAAACCAAAACCAAAAATGATTGTAGGATCATAAAAAACCAGGTAAAGCAAAGCTACGCCAAGAAGGCCAAGGCTCACAACAGACAACCCCATAACAGAGCCGCTCGAGAAAGCAATCCTTAAACCATCGTTAACCGACTTCTTTGAAGCATAAGCTGCCCTTGTGTTTGCAATCGTTGCAATCCGCATGCCAAGATTGCCTGCAGCAGCAGAAAAAACACTGCCCAGGACAAAGGCAATGGAGAGCTTCCAGCCATCAGGAACAAATAACACAAGGACCAGCACGACAAGAAGAACAAAAACTGCAATCACCCTGTACTCCTTATTGAGGAAAGCTGTCGCTCCCTCGTGGATTGCCCTTGATATCTCAACCATCCTGTCAGTACCAGGACTTTTTTGCATTATGCGGCGAGCGTTGTGCAGAGCAAGACCAAGGCCAACAAAAGTCACGACAAACACAAGAATAAACAGTACGCCCAGCAATCTTCCACCTCTTTTTAGAGCTACTCAAGAAATATTATATTTAAAGGTTGTGATTAGTCATCTCAATTACATTTCTCTGGCAGGCCTTGACGCAGATGCCACAATGATTGCATTTTGACTGGTCAATGACCGCAAGCGAATCTGCAATGGAGATTGCCTTTGCTGGACAGGCCCTGACACAAGCGCTGCAAGCGATGCAGCTGTTCTTACAGTTTTTTGCGTTCTCTTTTGGACCAGCATGAGATTTGCAGCGAACAACAGCAGACTCAGATTTTTTTGTCGTGACAAGAACGCTTTTTGGGCATGCCTGAACGCAAAGACCACACCCGTTACACTTTGACATATCAACAACGGGAAGACCATCAAGCTTCAGCGCACCAAACTGGCACGCATTGACACAATCGCCAAAACCAAGACAGCTGTTTATGCAGGCCTTGGGGCCTTGCGCAACAATGGCTGCTGCAGCACAACTTCTCACACCACGATAATCAAACTTGTTAGCGCAGGATGCACCCCCTTTACAGAGCACTCTTGAAACATATGGGCCATCATCCGTTACCTTCACACCAAGTATCTCTGACACTGCCTTTGCTACATGACCCTGGCCAACACGACAAAGGCCAACCACTGAAGGATCATTGACAACTGCCTTTGCAAAAGCAAGGCAGCCAGGAAAGCCACACGCTCCACAATTGCTATGGGGCAATGCATCAAAAACCCTGCCAACCCTATCATCTTCCCTAACCTCAAGTTTTTTTGCTGCAAAGGCAAGGCTGATGCCAAGCAACAACGCAATAAGCATCATTGCCAAAAGCTCGACAATCATCTCATCATCCCGCTAAAGGCCAGAAAAGCCATAGACATAAGGGCAGCAGTCACAAAGACTATTGCCACGCCGGCAAAAGATTTCGGCACATTGTCCAAGTCAAGCCGCTCGCGAATAGCAGACATAAGCATGAGGGCAAGAGCAAAACCAATGCCTCCACCAATGCCATTCACCAAGCTTTCTATTAGCCCAAAACTTTTTTGGACATTCAACAGCGCAACACCAAGAACTGCGCAGTTTGTCGTGATAAGCGGAAGATAGATACCCAAGGCATTATACAACGGCTGGCTGTAGCGCTTGATGAACATCTCGGTAAGCTGCACAGCGCACGCAATGACCAAAATGAAGCTGATGATGCGCAGGTATTGAAGGTTGAAAGGCACAAGGAGTAACGATTCAATAAGCCAACCAGCAAAAGAGGACAAGGCCATAACCAATGTTACAGCCAAACCCATACCAAGAGCAGGCCTCCAACTCCTGGAGACACCAATAAAAGGACAGATACCCAAGAACCTGGCAAGAACAAAGTTGTTAACAAAAATCGCGCCAATCAAAATAGCTAAGAGGTTTTCCAATTCATCTCACCAAGTTTCTTGAATAAAACTATCAACAAGCCCATCACAAGGTATGCTCCAGGAGGAAGCAAAAACAAACCTATCCCCGGAGTGCCAAGGCTAATTGCATGACCAAGCAGGCTAAGCTTGGCTGTGCCAAGGATTTCCCTAATCACTGCAATCAGGCAAATCGCAAGGCCAAAACCTATGCCCATGCCAAGACCATCCAAAAGCGATTTTGGCACGCTGTTCTTATAGGCAAATGCCTCAGCCCGTGCCATGATTATGCAGTTTACAACAATCAAGGGAACATATATGCCAAGCCTGTCATAAAGGCTTGGGGAGTAAGCCTCCATAACAAGGGATGCAACAGTAACAAAAGTCGCAATTATCACAACAAAAATTGGCATGCGGACCTTGCTTGGGACAAGGTTGCGCAAGGAAGAGATTAAGACATTTGATGCTACAAGCACAAAAATCGTTGCAACGCTCATTCCGAGGGCATTCTCCAAAGATGTGGTGATAGCCAAAGTCGAACAAAGGCCCAACATTATAACAAAAACAGGGTTGCGACTAATTATCCCTTTCAAAAAAATCTGAGTTGATCCATTCATGTTATCTTCTCAACAGACTCCCTTACAGACTCTGTCAGCGCCCTGGAGGATATTGTGGCACCGGTAATTGCATCAATAGACCCTCCATATTTTCTTAAGGCAATATCAGGGATACTCTTTCCAACAAACTGGGAAATGAAATTCTTGCCTGCAATCCTGGAACCGACACCTGGAGTCTCTGTCTGACTGATTACGCTCACTCCAACAACAGCATGTTCCAAATTCAAACCTACAACAAGCACAATATCTCCTGCATAACCCTTGGCAACAGACTTAACAACATAGCCAACAAGCGAGCCAGACCTGTAAACCTCGACAAAACCAGGCTTTTCCACAACCACATCAAAGCCAGGAAACAACACAGCTAGCTCAGATTCGTAAGCAGACTTCCTGCGCTCTTCAATCAGAGGGGAAGTAAATTTGTAAACAAAAGCCAAGGTTGAGGTTGAAATGACAGTCACAAGCACAAGCACCAAAACTGACTTTAGCAGGTCATTCATCTTCCAAAAGGCCTCGGAACAGTGAACCTATCAATAAGAGGGGTTGCTGCATTCATCAAAAGAATCGAGAAGGCGACACCCTCAGGATAGCTCGAATACAAACGCAAGATGACAGTCAAGACACCGCAGCCAACAGCAAAAATAATCCTGCCCTTTTTAGTAATTGGGCTTGTGACATAATCTGTGGCCATGAAAAAAGCCCCAAGCAAAAGACCGCCAGCCATCAGGTGAAACAATACGTCAGAGCCCAGAACCAGAGCAAGACAAGCCACTGAAAACAGGTAGAAGAAAGGAATGCGCCAGTCAATTACTCTTACAAGGACAAGGAACAATCCGCCTGCAATAATCAGAAAAGAGCAAGTCTCGCCAACAGAGCCAGACCTATTGCCAACAAACAAGGCAGAGTACAGGCTGCTCTCCAGGCCAAAGCTTTCAACAAGCGTGCCATAACCATCAATCTTTGCCACAGTCAAGGGAGAGGCAGAAGTAAGTGTGTCAGGGCTTACATAGGAAGACATGAATACAGGAAAAGACACTGCCAAGAAGACCCTTGCAACAAGCGCAGGATTAAAGATGTTGTTTCCCTGGCCGAAAGGATATTTTGCGATCCCAATAGCAAAGATAACTCCAATCACAGGAAGCCAGAGAGGAACTGTAGGGGGAAGAATCAAGGCAAGCAAAAGAGATGTGATAAGGGCAGAGCAGTTGAAATGAAGCCTTACTCCGAAAAGTCTTTGCATCAGAAGATCAAAGAGCATCCCTGAAATCACTGTGACAAAAATGATGTACAGCGACTTCTGTCCAAAAAAATATATGCCTGCGAGAGCAGCTGGAACAAGCGCAATAACTACAAAAAGATAGATTTTCTGCGTTGTCCTGCTGTTTCTTATGTGCGGGCTGCTTGAGACCTTCATTTTCTTTTGGCAATCTCGAGCTTTGCAAGCCTGATATGCTGCACCAATGGAATCTTTGCAGGGCAGGAGTAAGCGCAACATCCGCACTCCATGCACTGCTCTGCATGATACAATTTTGCAGCAAGAAAATTTTGCCTTGAACTTGCCTTGGCAATAACAGTAGGCAGCAAATTGTAGGGGCACACTTCAACGCAAGAACCACATCGGATGCAATGTTGCTCAGGCTCATCCACACAATGCTTGAATGCTACAATGCCAGTAGTTGATTTTGTCACAGGGACCTCATCAGAGAACTGCGCAACGCCCATCATTGGACCGCCGACAAGAAGCTTTTCGTATTCTGAGGCATTGCAGAATCTCAACAATTCCTTGATTGGAGTGCCGATCCTGACAAGAAGATTCTTTGGTTCAACAGAATCTCCTGTCACAGTAACCACCCTTTCTACGAGAGGCCTGCAAAGGTACACTGCATCATGAATCGCCTTTGCTGTCCCGACATTTGAGACAACAACACCAGCATCGCTTGGAAGAGTCGTGTGAGCAACTTTTTTACCAAGAACAGTGTTGATCAGAAGCTTTTCTGCACCCTGAGGATACTTGGTCTTTAGTACAGCCAACGAAATGCTATTCTTGTCCCCTATAGCATTTCTCATCACTGATATAGCATCAGGCTTATTGTCCTCAATGCAGACAACAGCCTTTTGCACACCCAAAACTTTCAATTCAACAAGGATACCCAACACAATCTCCTCAGCATGCTCAAGCATGAGCCTGTGGTCAGCAGTCAGGAAAGGCTCGCACTCTGCACCGTTGATAAGCAGAGTGTCAACAGGACTTTTTGGCTTTAGCTTCACATGCGTTGGAAATGCAGCGCCGCCCATGCCAACAATACCTGATTCCTTAATTATCTCAAGGAGCTGTTCAACTGAAAGATTATCCACAGACTTCCTGGACTCTGGCTCGACAAACTCTGGTTCAACAACATCAATAACAACAGACAAGACAACTGTGCCAGCAGCACAAGGATGCATTCCCACCTCTGCAACCTTTCCAGAGACACTTGAATGGATAGGTGCAGACAGGCCTGCAGCAGAGCCAATCAACTGATATTTTTTTACAATGTCGCCTGGCTTAACAAGAGGCTCGCACATCACTCCGATATGCTGCTGCAACGGAATGATTGCTCTTTTTGGCACAGGAGCGCGAATGATTTGAGAAGCTGCAGATAATTTCTGCTCAGCCAGCAGAACGCCTTTTCCAAACATGCAAAATTCCAAAGGAGGATATTATATAAACATGTCGTATGTATTAGGCTCCTGACGGTTTCCTGATTTTCTTTAGTCAACAAAAAACCCATATACTCCACTACCGAAATCTTAATATATATTTTATATATATTGAATATTATGCGAAAAATTCCTTTCAATGCTACGAATGAAATC
>JBDRIZ010000023.1:0-9068 GCA_043815525.1 Candidatus Woesearchaeota archaeon | reverse complement strand
TTATGTAGCCTATGTTTATGTTTTTTGTTGTGAAGCTGTAGTTCTGGATTTCAGGTGTAGAACCTGTGAGTCTGGAGAGAAGGGTTGTCTTTCCGACATTTGGGAAGCCTGTTATTGCGACTGTGAATAGTGAATCCCTGACCACTGGATATTCTCTCATGATTTTTCTTGCTTTGTCGAGTCCCTGCAGCGCAGCTTCAATAGTTTTTGACTCGTGGTGAAGCCTACCGATGTATGCCTGTCTTGTTGTCATGAGTGCTTTTTCTGTCCTGCACTTTGCTGCCTTGTCTTCATACATTGAAGTCAGTTTCCTGACCTGTCTCATGAATCTGTCTGTTGTCCCAAGTTGCTCCTTCACTGCCTCAAGTTCAAGCGTGCACTTTGCAAGCTCCAAATAGAATTCTGACAGATTTTCCCATCTCGGAAATGCCCTGATTATGTTTGTGAGCCTAAGCTCGAGGTTTTTGCCAATAAAACTGATTCTTGCGCGTTCGTATCTTACCTGTGCCTCCTGCCTGCCAAGCTTCAAGTTCTTCTTGAGCCTTGATGCCTGCTCGTTTCCTGTGCGAATCGAGCTGTCCACAAGAAACTTCGCTGTCTCTATCTTGCCTATCCTGATTAGCATGGGAAAGAAAAAAAGAGATTGGTTTAAATAACTATGGCATCAGGCTCTCGTTAACATATTGCACTGCGTTCCTGAATACCTGCACTCCAGGCCCTTCTTTTGGCAATTTCTTACCAAGTGCAACATCTCTTGTCCAGGACGGATGGTTGTATGGTGACAGGAACGCCTCAGGGTGAGGCATCAGCCCAAATATTGTGCCTTTCTCGTCGCATATCCCTGCTATCGCTTCCAGCGAGCCGTTAGGATTCTTTGGGTATTCCATTGTTGGCCTGCCGGTTTCGTCCACGTATTGTGCAACAACCTGGTTTTTGTCAAACAGCTTCTTGACAAGTGGTTGTTCAGCGTAGTATTTGCCCTCGCCGTGCCTGACAGGTACAAATATTGATTCCAGTCCTTTTGTCCAGATGCATTTTGAGTTCTTGTTGAAATTCAGGTGCACCCACCTGTCTTCGAATATTCCGCTGTCGTTGTTCATTAGCGTCGCGGTTTGCACTCCATATTCCCCATTAAATGCTGGTAGTATTCCCATTTTGACTGCTGCCTGGAATCCGTTGCATATGCAGATTACTGGTTTTCCTGATTCTATGAACCTCATGAATGGCTCCCAGAGCTTGTGCTTGTAGAGCAGTGCTTCTGTCTTTCCTGCTCCAAGATGGTCTCCATCATGGAAGCCGCCTATTAGCGCAAGCATGTGGTAGTCTTGCATTATCTTAGGGTTTTCCAAGATATCATAGATGTATATTATTTCCGGGTCTGAGCCTCCAAGATGAAATGCATACCTTGTTTCTGCCTCACAATTACGGCCGTTTCCTGCAGTTATCAGCGCTTTTGGTAGTGCCATTTTATATCATCCTCATTGTGCTTTTCCATGCTTCTTTGAGTTCGTGCACGTCATTTTCCAGTATGTAGTTGCCGTTGATTCCTCGTATTGATAGCGTATCATTGTCCGTAACTTTTCCTACAAGTGCGTATTGTGTTCCTCTCACTGTGTTCTCGAATCTTGCCTTGTTTGCAGGGTCAATGGTGACAATAAACCTGCTGTTTGATTCTGAGTAGAACATCTCATGGTCGCTCTTTACACTCCCGGGAGCTTTTGACAGGTCGATGTCCATTCCAAGCTCTCCTGCCATGCATTTCCATACAAGCGCAGTTCCAAGGCCCCCCATAGTCGGTGTGTGGGATGAGTGAATAAGGTGCCTGTTGATTGCTTCGTGCATTTTCTGGTAACTCTCCCTTGCACTAATGATGTTTAGGACTGGCGCAGTGTTGCCCACATAGCCTTCCCCTCGCAGCTTGTGACCATACATCCTCAAGAACTCTGAGCCGCCAAGCTCAGGCAGGGTTTGTCCCACAATGTACACCAGGTCTCCTGGCTGTTTTACATCTATTGTAACTGCATTTCTTATGTCGTCAATCTTGGACACCACTGAAAACAGCAGCGTCGGAGGTATCGCTATCACTTGGTCTCCAATCCTTGAAGAATTGTACATTGAGTCCTTTCCTGATATCAGCGGGATTCCAAGTTCGAGGCAGACATGGTACAACGCCTGGTTTGCTCGCACGAGCTGTCCAAGCTTCTGCATCCGTTCTTCTTCAGTATCCTTTTTGAAGAGGTTCCAGCAGAAGTTATCAAGCCCTGCCATGAAGTCTGGGTTGCCTCCTGTTGACACAACCCTTCTCACTGCCTCATCGATAACCGATGCTGCCATCCAGTAGGTGTCTATGTCTGAATAGAATGGGTTTATTCCTCTCGAAAGCACTATACCCTCAATCCCGCCGTATTCTGCAAGGATGATTGTTGCGTCACTTGGCACATCGTACTTATTGCCGACCAAGGGCTTTATTATGCTCCTTCCCTTAACTTCGTGGTCATATTGCCTGAGTTTTTTCTCTTTTGAGCAACTGTTCAGTGTCTGCAGCATTTCCTTAAGTGTTTCGGAGTGGCTTTGTATTTTCACTTGTGGTTCTTCGTATTTTTTTCTTGCAAAGGTGGCTTCCATAACATACCTTGGGTCTCCTTCGTGCAGAAAATCCATGTTAAGATATGCAACGGTTTTGCCATTGTGCTTCACGTGGAATTTTCCTGTATTTGTGAATTGGCCCAGCACTGTTGATTCGACTTGCATATGTTTGGAAAGATTCAGGAATTCCTCCAGGTTGTGTTCTGGCACTGCAAGTGTCATTCGCTCCTGCGCTTCGCTCACCAGTATTTCCCAAGGGTCAAGACCCTGATACTTCAAAGGAGCCCTGTCGGTATGGCACTCGCAGCCGTTAGTGTCCTTTGCCATCTCTCCGACTGATGAGCTAAGGCCTCCTGCGCCGTTGTCAGTTATTGCATTGTACAGCCCTAAGTCTCTTGCCCTCAGGATGAAGTCTGTCATTCTTTTTTGGGTTATTGGGTCTCCTATTTGGACTGCCTGCACTGGGCTTCCCTGGTGCAGCTCTTCGCTTGAGAATGTCGCTCCGTGTATTCCGTCTTTTCCTATCTTTCCGCCTGACATCACAATGTAGTCTCCAACCAGAGCTTTCTTTTCCCATGATGGTTTGCCAAGGATCTGAAGTTGCATCAATGCTCCTGTGCCACAATATACAAGAGGCTTTCCCGCGTACCTGTCGTCGAAAAATTCGAAGCCCCAGGCTAGTGGTATGCCGCTTTGGTTGCTTCCGTGGATGATTCCAAGGTGCACTCCTTCTCTTATCCTTCTTGGGTGCAGCAGTTTTCCTGCGGAAATTGGTGCGAAGGGATTCCCGAACAGGTATCCGTAGACGTTGAAGAGCGGCTGCGCTCCTTTTCCTGTGCCGAATGGGTCCCTGTTGACTCCTACAATGCCGGTCATTGCACCTCCATATGGGTCAAGGGCGCTGGGGCTATTGTGCGTCTCTATCTTGAAGACGAATGCAAGCCTGTCGTTGAACCTAATCACTCCGGCATTGTCTTTGAACTTGCTAAGCACGTAGGGCTTGTCCAACTGGTCAGTGACTTTCCTTACATAGGTGTTGAAGAGCGAGTCAATGGTCTGCTTCTTGCCTTCCGGGTCAGTGTAATGGATTATGCCATTGAATATCTTGTGCTTGCAGTGCTCTGACCATGTCTGTGCTATTGCCTCAAGCTCGCAGTCTGTCAACTTGTCGCTCAAACCGACCTTTCGCCTCTCAAGCAGTATCTCCGGTCTCTTGACATAGCTGCCAAGTGTCTTCATTTCGTTGATGTTCAGTGCAAGCGTGCGTTTTGAGCTGATTTCCATTAGCTCACTGTCGCTGATTTCCATGTCAATGATTTCTGTGGTTGGTATGTGCTCTGGAAACTTTCTGCTCGGGACGAAAAGCCCGTTTGCTGTCAGGTCCTGATAGTCCTGTATTGTTGTATCCTGTATCACTTCGTTTGCCAAGAGGCCCTTTGCTATTGTGTTTGCTTGCTTCTGGTCAATTCCGCTGATCAGGAATTGCCTCGCTGTTGATACGCTGCCTGCAGGTTTTCCCAAGATCATCTCCAGGTTTTCTTTTGCAGTCTTTCCTTCGTTATCTGTTACTCCAGGCATTAAGCTGACGAGTATGGAGTAGTCGAATTTGCCGTTTGGCAGGCTTCCGTCTGCCTGCACGACCTGTATTATCGGGTCATGGAACAATTCGTCTGCAGCGTAGCGGATCTCTTGAGGTGACAGGTCTGCATCCAGCATGTAGATTTTTCTTGTGACCACACCTTTTGCATCTATTCCAAGAAAGTTTCGAATCTCTGCAAGCCTTGAGTTGCCTTCCGCGTCTGTAATGCCATGCTTGTAGCCGACTTCAATCTTGTGCATTGTCATTCCCCTCCGTTAAAAATAATCTGTTCGCCGTTGTATGCAGTGAGCGTCACGCCGGTGCCGTCGTTATCTATGTATCCACAGACTTTGGCCCTAAGGTAATTCGAGTTCAGGTAGGCAAGTGCATCATGTGGCTTGCCAGTCACGACAAATCCCTCGTTTCCCATTGGATACTTTGCATACGCGTTCGTCATGCTTGACCCAATTGATGCTATCATGGCAAGGTCTCTCCAGTCAGGCCTGAACAGGTCTGTTATTGTCGCGTGCAAACCGAGCTTTGCAAGTGGCCTTGCAAGCTTTCCGTTGTAAGCGCCGCCACTCATATGGTATACTGCAGAGGCAAGCCCTCTCCCGAGCATCTCCGAAAATATAGGATAGAATATTATCGATGGCGTTGTTACATAAGGTCTAAACAATCTTCCTTCCTTTGTTTCATGCCATCCCCGTAGTCCCCACTCTTCTCCCATTTTTGTGAGTGCCTTGCGCCTTTCTGTTATACCGTTGGAGCGAATGCCACCTTTTATTGCGATGAGGGCATCTCCAGGATTTGGCCGCGGTAGTTGGTGCAGTGCACCCCTGTCGATTATGCTTACCGCTGTTCCTCCTATGTTGTATGCTTTGGTATCTTCGTTGTATCCCATTATCCTCTTATCCATCCGTTCATACCTGAGGCTTATTTTGGCCCCCAGCGTCTCCTCGCGCCTCTTCGCCCAATTCCTTATTTTCCTCTTCGGGATTCTCCCTTTTGCTTCCACAATTCCGGATATTGCGACGATCTTTGCTGCTATTTTTACTGCGTCGTCGGCAACCATGGCAAGGAAGTCGTCAACCCCTCTCTCGTACATCTTGAACCGCTCGTAGAACTCTGATTTTGTCCCGATTCCGTCAGAGTTCATGTAAAGAGTCCTTCCGTCTGGGACTAGAACAATAGCCCTGTACTTTGTGACTGCATGCTGATTGAGCCCGCCGGGCTTGGCCAGGCTTATCATGGTGCCTGTGATATTTGCTGGTTCATTCACTCTTGGGCCAAGGACAGCTAACTCGCCGTTCAAAATTGGTAATCGGTACTCATTTGCCTTTCTTGCCAGTGATGAACCGATTTCTTCGACAAGTGTCTTGTCAGCTGTGCTTGCATCTATGATATTTGAGAATGCAACTGGGCTTGCTCCCATAGCCCTGCTGTCATCAACAAGAGCATCCACAAGGCTTGCAGCATACGTACCTGGGTCTGTCAGATGTTTGTTTGCTGTTGCAGAGTGGATGACAACGTATAATTTTTCTGGTACGTTTATAACAGCTATTCCTTGCATGCCTTCCTGTATCACGTCGCAGATGTCTGAGTTCTTTAGTGTCGGGGCGCAGATTGCCGCCAGTAGTTTGCTTCCTTCGTCTCCAGCTGCAATGACATCTTTTATGTAGTCATCAATCCCCATCTATTTCACCTTTGCAATCTCGTCATAAAACTCGTCGATTTTCTGTTTGATGAACTCGTCGCTTCTCTTGAAAACTGATTCTGGCTTGTTGAGCAGGTGGTCTTCCACCAGTATGCCGTCTGGTGCAGGGTGCCAGTCTCCCTTCACTTTGTAGCAGAGCCAGTCGCTTCCTTTCCACTTTCCCCAAAGCCCATCCAATAGGTCGTCGAATGTTGCTCCTGCTATGACATGGTCTCCGATGTGTTTCAGGCAGTCCTGTGCGTGGCCTGCTGCTATCTTGAGCTGCTTCTTGTCCTCGAAGTCTACGTGCTTGGCAAGGTATTTATAGTCCATCGGCAATTCGTAGCCTCTCATGAATATCGGGCCTGCATCCACTTTTGCAGTCATCAGGTGGAAGCTCGACCTAAGTTTGCTGCATCGATGCCTCATCGCTTTTGCTGATGGCACCCATGCGTCTCCGTAAAGGAGCCTTTTCCCAAGGCTTCCATCCTCTCTTGTCTCCCGCACAACCAGGTCTCCTGGATGTACATTGCCTGTCAGCAACCTGGAAACGTAATCGTCAGGGATAAGCTGCATGAACCCTGCTGCAAAGCATGGTATCTCTTGGCTTATCCTTTGTTGTGCCATCTCTTCCAAAATCTTCCCATAGAACTCCTTGAAGAAGTCTTTCCTGGTTTGTATTGCCGCCCTGTCTGCTTCGCTTGGCTTCGCATTAATTATTGCCCTGTAATAGTCTCCCCTTTTGATGCCTCTTTCCTTTTCATAGCTCTCAAGGTCCATTTCAACAAGTGGCACTCCGATTTCTTTCGCCCTTTCCCTTGCCCCAACCTCTGGATGGTCTATTCTTGCAGTTGCGATAATTCTTACTATGCCTGGAATCTGCTCGTTTATTTTCTTGACATTCGAGCCTCCGCAGTCCATCAGGCAGATTATTCCATCCTTTCTGTCATAAGAAAAGACTTCCACGGATGAGGATGGTATTGATGCGAAGTTATTTATCTGCGTCATAGTATAAAAGACCGTGCGTTGGCAACATCTGATGCATGCTTGTTCTTTTCCATTATTAGCTTTGAATACTGCTCATGCTGCCTTGCAAGAAGACAGGCAGCCATTATTGCGTTGTCGTATTTTCCTATGCCGACAAAGCAGGTTGAACTCCTAGAGGCTGAGCATAGCATCAGGTATTCTTTCCATTTCTCCATTGCTTCCTTTTCGCGAACGCATATCTGGATGCCTTTTCCTTTGTTCAGGATTTTATCTACCATCCCTATTGTTGGGTGCCTGCCGATCTCCTCGTCTGCAAGGTCATAGTCCCTAAAAATACTTACCACTATATCATCGGGCTGTATTCCTTCTGAGGGTACTTGTTTGTATGAAATACGCATTTTGTGCATTCTATCTGCTACCTGATCCATATCCTTTTGATCAACCCTGTAGCTAGGACTATCATGCAACAGTTTTATCACGCCATTCTGGCCTCCTATGACGTATTTGTCTGCAATGTTGATTGCTGCAGCCACTTCGTCAGGCCCCACAGTCGGCAAAGGGTTCTTGGATGGTTTTTCTGTCGTTGAAAGAAATGAGGATAACCCTCGTGATACGCTGTCGCTGAAGGGAAGGGCAACCACAAGGTCATGCAGGCCCTTCAGGTTGTTCGCTGCTGTTGCAAGCCCGTTCGCAAGTCCCGCTCCTGCCATAATAGCCTTAGGAGAACCTTCCTGCCTGCAGATTTCTTCCATCACACAGCTCACTTTTGCCGGCGTGTTGTCTACAGATGCATAGTAGACCTTTATGCGAAGGTCTTCCGGTTTTTGGGTATTTGCTGCCTTGCGGAATGTCTCTGTGTCTGACGTTGAGCCGAGTATTGCGTATACTATCCTTGTGTTCATTGCCTCACAGCCTCGTTATGTACCTTGCTGGCATATGGCATGAAGGCATCAACCCATTTGGCTATTGGCGGCAAATCAAATGCTTTCTTTCCAAAAGTCCTGTTTGCCACTTCTGCTGCTGCGTATGCCATCAGGTTGCATGAGTGTCTTGTTACTGCTCGCAGATCAATATTCTTCTCCTTGATTACCGCGTCAAAGTATTCTATCCAGTTGTCTTTCTCACCATTTGCCTCTGCCCTTTGTTGGGCAATTGCCTTTGCCTCGTACACCCCATTGTGCCGGAAAATTGCTCTTTGGATTTCTTTGTTTGTTGGTATAGCCCACTCGGTTCCTCCATGCATTACTAAGATCATGTTCCTGTTCTCATCTATGTTGCAGGCATAGTCTGTTATTACTGGCATTCTCCTGTAGGTTGCGACTTCCCCTTTTCCGTCAAAGCTGAGCATGCCTTTTTTCTTGATGAAGTCTACTTGCGCCTGCGCAAATCTCGGGAATACGTCCTGTGTGTAGAGACTATAGCCTTCTTCACTTAAGCCGCTTAGCTCCTGCTCCTCTTTTTTTGTGATAGGCCTGTCTCCTGCTTTCTCGAATTTTGTTGTGCTGTCATACACTATTTTGTTAAGCATTAATCCTGGATTTGGTATACTTCGCAGACTGTACTGTGCAAGCAGTTCTTCCATGCTCTTGGTCTCTCTCCCAGCTTGTTTTGCAGTCTTGAGAGCCACTCTAATATGGTCCAGATTCGTCACAGTGTCTTCATAAGAGGATATCCTGTCATATATATGTAAAAGTCCTGCTGCCTTGAATATTTTCTCGAATGTGCTGCTTCCGAGCGGAAAGCCGTGCCTGTAGATTGATTCTATGTCTGCAACCCCGCACTGCAGCTTTCCTGAGTTGAGAGCTTTCCTGTATGCTTTTAAGTTATTTAAGCAATAGCTTGCCGGAGTGTGCACGAGCTTCATCAGTATGAGGTTTGTGGTGTCTCCCTTGTCAAGGAGTTTTGTGAGGTCAGTCTCCTTTCCTTCCCTGTCAAGCAGTGTGACAAAACAGGTCTCTATGTCAGGGTGCTTTGCATTCAAGTATTCAAAGAACGCTGCTGTAGTCATTGTCAGTATCTCAGCCTTGTTCTTGATTGTCTCATCAGGGATTTTTTGCTTTAGGTCTGCAACTGAGAACTTGCCGCTTGCTGCCATTGCCCCCCTACCCATCTCATCAGCAGTGGGAGATTTGTGCCAATTTCTAAAATTTCCTTCATTTACTATATCTTTTGTGCTGCCCATCCTCAAACCCCCACATTTTTTTTTGTTTCAATAAGTTG
>JBDRIZ010000022.1:0-2249 GCA_043815525.1 Candidatus Woesearchaeota archaeon | reverse complement strand
GGCATTTCATAAAGCTTACCGACCAGGACCTGTCACGGCTGAAACAGGTCTCTGTCTATGACTGGTTCAAGAACAGCAAACAGTGGCAATATGAGTTCAAAAAAATGAAGGAATTCGGATCAAAGGCCGAAATTCAGGCTTTGTCAGCGCGTGGTATTAGCTTTATCTCAGAGAAGTACCTCCCTGAAAAGATTAAGAATCAAGACTGGATTGAGTAAGGCCCACTGGACATTCTGGCATGATATGTTTGAAGCACTACAATCGTTGAGAGTTTGGAATCTGACTTCGCTGCCTCTTTCAAAATCCACTAAAATCTCAATTTTCCACCATTCTATGAATGGTGGTGAAAAATCAGTGGAAAATTGAGGGTCAACCAACCCGTGCGACCGAAGGGAGCGAGCATGCCTTCGGTCTTTGAACGAAGGTGGTCGGTTTTCGCTTGACGAGTCTCTAAGCATAACATTACACCCCTGACAGATTTCCGGAGCCAGCCCTGGCAAAAAAATTTGTGCAATCCCAAATCTTTACAACTGCATCGTAGCCACAAACTGAGAACACCCTGCTCGGTTCGGCATGCAGCATCTGGCAAAAATTATATATACTTACCACCTCAATAACCAGGATGATGAATTATACAGGAAAAAGAGGCACAGACAAGCCAATAGAGATCTTTGTTGCATTATTTGTCATCCTTGCAGTGGCGATGATCGTCCTTCAAATGTTCTCATCCCAGATCTCTGCAAAGACAGAGGCGCTAAAAGGCATGGCCTACGCTGCAGATCTGACAAAAAAAATCAGCAATGCCAAAGAGGCATGTCAAGACAAATGCGCAAATGCATTAGACAATGGCTGCGCAGACGCCATGACCGCGCAGTTCTGCATGGCACATGCGGAACTGGACCTGAACGCCAACGGGAAGCTCGATGACCTGAACAACGAGTATTTGGCTGGAATAGGGATCTGCGAGGACAAAATATACTGCACGCAGATTATTACCTGCGTCTGCAAGCGAGAACTCAACATGAAGAACTGCCTGAATATCCTATGCTCCTACTGGAAAGGGCAAGGCCTGAGCGCAGCAGACCAGGAGCTTGCCATGGCAACAGCAATAACACCTGGAGGCTGCAACTACGCTTCAAACCCTCAACACTGGGCAAACATCGAAAAGACAAGATGCAGCTGAAAAGCAGGGGTCTTGGACCATTAACGAATTGCAGGCATATCAGCATGATTTTTTTTTTAATCGAGGCAGCGCCTGGTGGAGAACAGGATTCTGGCAGATGATAATCTGGGAGTTCCTAGGTTTGTTGCTGTGACAATGCGTTGGCAATTACGCGCAACACATAGTTAGGGTGAAAAACAGTATTTTTATACGGACCAAAATCAATTGACTTTTTCACGTCTGTGCTTCCTAGGAACTCTGGAGAAGTTTTCACTCGTATGTGCCTTGAACGATTATCCTCGGTGGAACTTTGAATAGTCACTTCCAAACTCTTGATATTCCGTCTACTGTCTCTTATCAAATGAATATAGTAACTGCCTCCTCCGGGTAACTGGTGGACTGCATACTCTTGATTTTTTCCGTTAATGCTTATTCCAGATCCTGGGGCCTGGTGAGACTGCACATACTCGGATATGTGGCCAATGTACTTGCGTCTCTCTTTTAACTCTCCAAATCTGTCGATAACTGCGTTGGCAGCTATTGCGCAGGCAGCAATCCCGCCAAGATAGATCATCCATTTAGATAAGCCTTGCATGTTATCAAAGGAGAGTAAACAACTATTTAAATTTATCCTTTTTGTAACTACTATATAGAGGCAAAGCAGCCTCTGGGGAGATTTTAAGTTTTGGTAGAAACTTCATGGGAGTGAGAGTAGCTGGGTTCGAATAACAACAACTCTTTGCCCATTAGGGACTCAAGGCTTGTAACGAACGAATTTTGGATTATTCTTGTCCCGAATACTCCGAGTATTCTTGGGATTAAGGTCATCAGAGCCTATGGTTTTTGTCATGCAGAAGGAGATTTTCTCCGCTTCTGCAATTCTGCAAATATCTTCAATCGCCTGCGCTGTTTTTCTATTTGACTCGGGAGAACCTGTTTTATCATCTTGATGTAGCATGATTTGTGTTGGGTACTCACCCAAATACAAAATTGGCTCTTCCTGTTTGCGACTATGGTCCCAAACTGCCGCAGTTACAATGTCC
Organism: Candidatus Woesearchaeota archaeon; assembly: GCA_043815525.1. Classification (GTDB taxonomy): domain Archaea; phylum Nanobdellota; class Nanobdellia; order Woesearchaeales; family JAZDKJ01; genus JAZDKJ01. The sequence goes on along the minus strand of JBDRIZ010000022.1, from coordinate 44 downwards.
AACGCATAACCAAGTATTGTTATTCTTGGACTTTTCTTGTAAGG
>JBDRIZ010000021.1:0-9530 GCA_043815525.1 Candidatus Woesearchaeota archaeon | reverse complement strand
TGGAACGAACATGTTGCTGTCGGATATGGTCTTCCCAGCCATGACTTTGACAATCTCCACACACTCTTGTGGTTTGAGACAGACATTCTTCCAGATGATGCCACAATCACCAGGGCAAGGCTTAGGATGAGGTGTGCTTTCTGGGACCCAATTACTGGATATGCAGGGACTTATGACATAAAAGAGCTAACAACTTCATTCAGCGAGCTGTTGGTGACATGGAATACAAAGCCAGGAACAAAATCGCCTATTATTGCTTCAAAATCCTTGGACAGCGGAGACTGCAGCTATGTTTATTGGGAAAGTGACGAGTTGAAGAGCTGGGTGCAGTCACACATATCAGACAGCGCGCCGTCGCTCGCAGTTGTGCCTCGGTCAGGCACAGGTTTCATGGAGTATTACAGCAAGGACCAATCTAACCAGAATTATGCTCCCCAACTCATTGTTGAGTATACTGGCGGCTGTTCAGGCAGCACCTTGGGATGCTATGATAATGATGTATACAATGTTGACAGCTGTGGAAACCCTGTCTCATCAAAAATTCAGGAGTGCGGAAATAATGAATGCGTGGATTTTGGAGCAAGTTTTTGCAGGGGTTCTGACAAAGTCCAACCGAGACGATGCTATGAGAGAGGCTGTGCCGCAGGCTCCTGTTACGAAACTCACACAGACAGCGAGATTGTGACCCATTGCCAGTATGGTTGCGACGATGGAACATGTCCGGAGCAGTGTGTTGAGGATTGGGTATGCAGCTCTTGGGGTGACTGCGTGCAGGGCATAAAATCCAGGTTATGCACTGACCAGGAGAATTGCGGTACAACAAACAACAAGCCTTCTGAGACAGAACAGTGCCTGACGTTACAGGCGAACTGCTACACCTCACCGGCAAATCCAGAAATGAGTATGCCATACTACTTCAAGTGCGGCTTGCACAATCCGAATGCAGAGAATTATGTAGTACAATATGCTGCTGTCACGCAGTCAAGTTCCAATGCGCCATCAGAAGCAGGTATACACATCAAGTGGCCTGTGTCTGCCTATCTCCACACGCACTGTGCAATGACTGGTCCGGTAATTCCACCTGGCCAGACCAGGACCTACACCTGCGGTCCGATAAAGAACAACTGGAACTGGATAAAGAGAAATGATTTTGCAGATTTTCTGCTGCGCGGGGTCCTCCATTTTGTTCCAGGTCACTACATAAATAACCTCGGAGAGGCACTGCTTATTATGGATTTTGTTGACAGCAACTTTGGTAGTGTTCGCAGCGTAACCTACACATTTGAAGAAAAGGATAATACTCCATTTGATGTCCAAAAACAAGTTGAAGTCATTGTACCTGCTTACAAATATCATTCATTGTATGAAAGCATAGGAAGCTCAATAGGAGCCACTGTTGCAACTGCCTTGGGATGGGCAATGATTTGGACACCTACCGCTCCTGCCTTGTTTGCAACTGAGTTTGTGTTCATTGCAGCTGCAGACATATCATACATAGTCGCCCAAGACCCAGATTACAATTACGCTGTGACAGTATCACCTGAATTCATATTGTTGCCAGACTCTTCTGCAATACCTGACTCTTCGTCAAAAAGAATGAGCGAGGCACTGCTGGACTACCTTGCATACAAGCAGGCAGCAGTAAAGTCATATGTGAAATATGAAGGCGCACATGAACATAACCAGACAGTATTTGTTATTCTGCAACTGGAGACAGCCATTTCCTATATGGAGCAAGGTATTGACAGGCTTCTGGAATTCAAGTACTACTACGACCAGTCAGTGTCTCAGCTTAGTGACATTTCAGAACAGAACCTAACTGGTCTGCAAGCATATATTGGTGAATTCGGCCTGCCTGAGATTGAGGTTCAACTGCTGACGCAGATGGGAATGGAACAGTATATTCCGTCAATCGAAGGATTTCTTTTAAATCTTTCTATTGAGAACCTGGCAACGATAAATCAGTCGATCGAGATTACCTCAGACTTTGTGCTTGTGGAACTAGACCAGGGCAGGGAGTTCTTGAAGCTATTGACAGAACTTAGGAACATGTACGAAGCGTGCAATAAAAGCAACGCAACTGAACCACAGATTGCCCTGATGGAATTATCGCAAAGTCACATTGATGCAGCTATACTTGCCGGTAATCCAGAACTGGCAAAGAATCTTTCCAAGCAGTTGCTGTCTTTATCAAGGCAGGTTGTCAATTCCACGTGTAACGAGGATTATCTTGTATACTATGAGTATGCTTTACGGTCAATATCAACAACACAAACACAAGATTTCGATAGTGACCAGGATGGAATCCTGGATGCAGATGACAACTGCAGGCTTGCGCCTAATCCTGGCCAGGAAGACTTTGACAATGACTTCTTGGGAGATGCCTGCGATACTGACAATGACAACGACCTGTACAACAGCACTGCTGACTGCAACGACTTTGACAGCTCAATTAGTCCTGGCACGCAGGAACTCTGCAACAATGTTGACGATAATTGCGATAATGTCATTGATAATTTCTCTGAGCAGTGCGGTGGTGGTGATTGCACTGGCTCTCGCGAGTGTACAGCAGGATTCTGGACCGGTTGTGATAGCGATGGAAACGACTGCGGAACATGTGCAATTTGTGACGATCAGGGAGTATGCGTCTACGACGAGGCGCAAGACCTGGATTGCGAGGCCTACAGCTTTGTGCTGATTGATTCATGCGACTACAATCCTGACGCAAATCCTTTTACCCTGGATTATTCTGTGGCATTCACAAGCGAATGTCAGGATGTGTTTACTTGCGTTGAAAAGCAAAGGGAATTCTCGCACACATGTGATGTTGAGGAATGTGGTGCTGAATGTGTCACCGAAAGTGACTGCGTTGCCTACTGCGATGGAGGCCTACGCTATTATGATAGTCCCTGCGTGGATTGCCTATGCAGTTATGCAAGCGAGGATTGCGATGCCTCTGATGGCTGGGTTGATACAGGTAGCAAAAACTGGGTTTCAACAGGGCTATGCACTGAAAAAGAGCAGAAGGAAGAGGAATACAGGGATTACAGGTGTGAGATACAAGGTTGTCTGTATGATATAGTGCAAACTCGATGGAGCGATACAGGGCTTGTTAGAAACAGGGATGATGGAGCAAGCTGTGATGACGGCTTGTTTTGCACAGTTGATGACCAGTGCATGTCTGGTGTTTGTGTTACTCTTGGCAGGGACTGCTCTTCTGAAGACAAACTGGTTGATGAATGCAAATTCAATCCAGACAACATCGATTTCACATATGATTATTACTCTTTTGTTTCGGCTTGCGACGAAGACAGCGATGGGTGCGTCTCTGCGCCTGGCAACTGGCAGGAGTTGATTGCTCACTCGTGTGACATGCAGAACTGCGGTGCAGAGTGCGAGTCAGCAGCTGATTGTGTTGAGCACTGCGTTGGTGATGACTACTATTATGATGCTTTGTGCAGCCAGCAGTGCATGTGTTCGTTCCTGATAGAAAGCTGCTCTCAATATGATGGCTGGTATGATACAGGCAGCACAAGATGGGTTAAGGAAAGCGAGTGCAAAGAGAAGTCCCAAGTGCAGGAGGCTTATAGGGAATACTCTTGCGCAAACTCAGGTTGTCAGTTTAATGTGACAGATGGGCGGTGGATTGATACAACTGAGTTAAGGAACATGCAGGAGGGTACATCCTGCAACGACGCCTTTTTCTGCAGTACGATTGATGAATGCTTTGCAGGAGCGTGTGTTGGAGTCACTCCAAGGGACTGTTCTGATGGAATAGCTTGCACTATGGACTCGTGCAGCGAAATTTACATGGAGTGTGTGCATGAGCCAGATGATTCTGTGTGTGACAATGGTCTTTGGTGTGATGGAGTGGAATATTGCGACATCAGCAGCGATTGCCAGGATGGTGCACCTGTTGACTGCAGCTCAAATGATCTTGCAGAAGTGGCTCAATGCGACTATGATGCGAATGCTTACACCTGGGATTATGCTGGCTCGTTTGTGTCAACCTGTAATGAGGAGCTTGATGAATGCTCAGCCTCTGCATACGAGTTCGAACATGCCTGCGATGCAGTAAAGTGTCAGGCTGAATGCGAGACTGAAAATGATTGTATGAACACTGTCTGCGACAGCCTGGATGGTTGCTATAGCGGCACATACAGGGACTTTTCTGAAGTTTCCAACAGCTGTCTCGAAAGCTGCCTTTGCACTGCAAACAACTGCTCTGATTACACGACTGTCGCAACAGACATTGACCAAGACGGTTTTGACACTGAATGTGATTCGGATTGTGACGACTCTGACAACACAGTATATCCGAATGCCCAAGAACTATGCGATAACAAGGACAATGATTGCGATGGAATAGTTGATATGTCCATTCGGTCATGCGCTGTCCTTTTCAAAGGAGTCTGCGCAGACGGAATTGAGCAATGTTCGGCCGGACTTTGGCATGGCTGCCCAGCGCCTATTGCAGAGATTTGCGATGACTTTCTGGACAACGACTGCAATGGCGAGATTGACAACGGATGTCCAAGGATTAACATCATGCTGCCAGAAGAGTCAGTCTATACAGAAAGAAGGCTTCCTGTCAGCATATCCTCAGTCCAGTCTTCGGACATCTACTATTCGCTTGATGGAAGCAGCTACAGGAGACTTTGCAGGGATTGTGATGCTTATGACAAACTGATGAGCTTCAGGTACGGAGCGCATATACTAAATGTTATGGGAGAGTATGATGACGGTACAATAAAAAACGACTCTGTGTGGTTTGTTGTAAACAAGCCTGACACAGTCAGGGGCGGCACAACATCTTGGTCTGGAATCCCTGTTAATGGCGGCTTGTCTTATGCGACAAGCGATATTAGGATTATTGAGACAAGGAACTTCAGGAAACCTCTATACAAGGTTTGGAAAGGTGTTGATGTGTTTTTGGAGACTGTGATAAAGATTAGTGTGGACAATCTGCCTTCTATTCAGGAGGATGAGGAATATGTTCTCTGGCTGCACAAGAGTGGAGAAAACAAATTCTTGCAGCTTGGGCCATTGAGTGTTAATCAGAAGCAGCCAAGAAGCGATAATCCTTTCAAGACAGGAATACGCGGCCATTACAACAGCCAGGGTCTAAGGTATAATCAAAGCCTTTTGGAAGACTATGATTCAGCCTTTATAGAAATTGAACCTCAGGATTACGCATTGCCTTATCCTGCGGCTAAGCCAATACTTTATTTCAACAAAGAGCCTCCAAAATATTTCCTGGAAAAAGGCCTTGACTGCGTAAATGACGATCAGTGCCAGTCTGGTCTTTGCTCAGGTGAGTGCATCTGACTGCGCAGCATTCGAAAAACTTAAATACCCATATCATGGTTTATGTTTTCGGGTGATAACATGTCTCTTGTTGTAAAGGCAAAAATACGCGAGTATGCGAAGATTGATGATAAGGTCCTGAATGTCTCAGGAGACTTTGCAGACAAGCTCAGCGAGAAGGTCGAAAGCATGATCAGGGAGGCGTGCAAACGTGCCAAAGATAATGGTAGAAGCACTGTTATGGCAAAAGACCTCTAGCGTTTAGTCTTTTTCCTTATTTTTGCTTCGAGCTGTTTTATCCTGTGATGCCTTTTCTGCTGCTGTTTGAGGTAGCCTGTCACCTGCCTTTCCAAATTTGTGATTTTTTTCAACAGCTCGTTTCCGACAACCTGTTCTTCTGTGACGTGTTTTATCACCTTGCCTTGCTTTTCGAGCGCAAGCTCTATCTTGGCTTCCAGCTCTTTTAGGGCTGAGCGTATCTCCGTGGCTTTCGTGTCTTTGTTTGTTGAAAGCTGCTTTACTGTCTGCAGATGATTCTTAAGATCTTGCCTTGCTGCTGTGCTCTCCATCCTTTTTTTGTAGGACATGCATAGGTGTTTGAAGAATTTCCCGACATTAGCCTCGTCGTACCTTTCGTTCATGGCATGAAGTTTGGGAAATGCCTTTTGCGCGGAGGTGGGGTTGGAGCAGGCCCGGCCATTGTGCCAATAGGAGGCAGGTTTGGTCCGCCCATCATGGGCATTGGTGGAGGCTGCTGGAAACTGCTTGGCGGAGGCCCAAATGGTTGAGGTGGAGCACTGAACTGTGGCTGTTGTGTTTGCTCTGGCATTGAGGGGATGTACCTTTCTGACGCTGCCTGGGTTGCAGGCTCTGGTTTTGCAGTCTTCTCTTCCCGCACAATGTCTGCCACAGTCACTATTCCCTCAGCAAGTTTTGCGTTCTGGTCTATTAGCACGTCGATTTTTGTTGATATCTCCTCCAGTTTTATTGAAAGGCTGTTGTCGCTGTCTCCTTTCATCGCACTTGAAGCGTCCCTGAAGAGGCTTATTAACTCGAGCATTGTGCGCTGCAGGTTTGCCAAGAGCGCTGCCATGTTCTTGTCAGGGCTTCCCTGGCCTTCTTTCATTTTTTTTAGCTGGTCACGCAAATCTATTAATTCCTTTCTGGACATCAGTTGGTATTCGTCAGAAGCCAATTGGCGCACCTCTCTTTTAAAGCGATTGCAGTGCAGGAAACTTATAAATGTTTCGATGGGTCCATGCAAATAATTAAATAATCAATAAGGATATCCACATGGTCATGGTTAATGTGTCACTCTTCGAGCCTGTTGTGCAAAACATCCATTCCATTGTGGGCATTATCCAGCTTCTTGTGGGAGGACTTTTCGGGATATATATTATCAGCTTCCTCTATAATCTATTCTCTTCTCGCAGGCAAAGAAAGCTGATGCAGGGAATACTGCGTGAGATTGAGGCTGTGAGGAAACGCCTGGCCAGCCTTGAGAAGAAGCTCAAGTGACAAAAGGTATTTATTGTCCTAGTGATTTGTTTCTGATATGAGGCTTGTCTTGGCTTCTGTTCTCTTGCTCTTGGCAGGTTGCTCTTCCTGTATTGACTCCTTGGACCCTGTTTCCTGTTGCAGGCAAAATGCAAGGACAAGCCTGCAGTGTGAAGGGAGCTGGATTTTTGAGGATGGGCAGTGCATATTTGTGTGTGGTGAATCCTGCCCGACTGATATTATGACCTGTCCTGATGGAACCCGGCTTACAAGGGACCCAGCGAATTGTGAGTTTCCGGAATGCAGGAATGTTTGTCTTGCTGCTGCTGACAAGGACGATTGCTGTGATAAGGAGAATGTTGGAAAGGACGTTCCCTGTCCTGGTGCCTGGAGTTTTAGTGGGGATGGATGTGTTTACTATTGCTACAAGGACATGTTTGAGGCCTGCAGTGCTGAAATGCCATGCAAGACTGGCCAGTGCGTTATTCTTGGGGCTGACTCTTTTTGCGCTGAAGACCCCTGCTCACTATTGGACTGCAAAGGGGAATGCATCGTGCTCGAGTCTTACCCTGTCCAGGTGAAATGCTCATCCCTTTGTCTAAAGGAAAGTGCTGAGTGCTGCAGCAAGGCCATCCAATGCAAGAATCCTTTGGCTGCTGTCTACAACTCTGCAATCTCTGTCTGTGAATGCGCAAGTGTCTCGTGCCTTGATTATTGTTCTGAAGGAGAATTCGTGTTCTTTGATGTTGACTCATCGAGATGCGTCTGCCGCATTCTTCCAGAGGAAGTGCGCGTAGGCCAGCCAGTTGATGTCTCTGTTGGCAGCTCTGTACGCTTCAGGAATGTTGATGCTGTTATCAGCGTTCTTGGGGTACTTGAGGATTCGCGCTGTCCAAGAGAAGTCCAATGCGTCTGGCCAGGCAGGTTAAGTTTGCTGTTGTCTGTTGAGAAGAACGGGACTGTTTCGCCTGTTGTGTTGAGTACAGGCTCTGATGTGTCTTTTGATGGATATGACCTTATGATTTATGGTGTCTCAGCTTCAAGTCTGCACTGGTCAGACTACACTTTCAGCCTTCTTGTCAGGAAGTCCTAGTATTCTGGAGGCATTCCTGCTGGAGGTGCTGCTTTGCTGCTTCCTGAGATTACATCGTCAATGCGCAGTATCATCTGTGCAACTTCTGCTGCTGAACTCACTGCCTGGGTCTTTATCTTCAGTGGCTCTATTACGCCCCGTTTCCATGCATCCACGACTTTTCCTGTGAAGACATCTATTCCAGCCCACTTCTGTCCCTTGTCGTGCGCTGCCTTTAGCTCTGTCAATACATCTATTGGGTCAAGTCCTGCGTTTTCTGCCAGAGTCCTTGGTATTATCTCTACTGCGTTTGCGAAAGCCTGGACTGCGAGTTGCTCTCTTCCTGATAGCGAGTTTGCGTACCTGTTGAGTGCCTTTGCAAGCTCTATCTCTATTGCGCCTGCCCCTGCCACAATTTTTCCGACCTTTAACGCTGCTATGATGTCTCCTATTGAGTCTTCCATTGCTCTTTTCACTTCGTCAATGACATGGTCTGTTGCGCCCCTGATAAGAATAGTGACTGATTTTGCGTTCTTGCAGTCCTTTATGTATGTCATCTCCTCGTCGCCAATCTTTTGCTCTTCTACCATGCCGGCATAACCAAGGTCTTCTTTTCCAAGGTCGTCAAGGTTTGTGACAATCCTTGCTCCTGTGGCTCTGGCTAATGCTTCCATGTCAGATTTTTTCACTCTTCTTGCTGCGTAGATTCCTTTTTTTGCGAGGAAGTGCTGCGCTATGTCGTCTATTCCTTTCTGGCAGAACACTGCTGTTGCTCCGCTTGCAGAAATCTTTTCCACCATATTTTTCAGCATCTTTTCTTCCTGGTCAAGGAATGCCTGAAGCTGGTTTGGGTCTGTTATCTGTATTTTTGCGTCTATCTCAGTGTTCTTTATCTCCACTGCAGAGTCTACCAGTGCTATCTTTGCGTTCTTGACGTTCCTTGGCATTGCTGGATGCACTCTTTCCTTGTCTATTACAACCCCTTGCACTAGTTCTGATTCTTCAACCCTGCTTCCGACCTTCTTTTCAAGCTTAATGTCTTCCTTGTTGATGTACACTCCGTTCTCTGTCTCTGCGACCTGCACTATTGCCTTTACTGCAAGGTCTGCGAGGTGCTCTTTTGATGCTTCTGCGCCTTTTCCTGTCATTGCTGTGATTGCAATCTTTCTTAGCAGGTCATGGTCTTTTATTGTGATTGGCTCAGAGAGTTTCTCCAGAATCTCTTGTGCTTTCTCTGCTGCCATCCTGTATCCTTTCGCAAGCACTGTCGGATGCACTTCCTGATCCAAAAGCTGTTCAGCGTTTTTTAAGAGCTCTCCTGCAAGGACTACTGCTGTTGTCGTGCCGTCTCCCACCTCGTTTTCCTGGGTCTTTGCGACTTCGACTATCATCTTTGCGCTTGGGTGCTCTATGTTCATCTCCTCAAGTATTGTGACTCCGTCGTTTGTGACAGTGACATCGCCTAAACTGTCGACAATCATCTTGTCCATTCCTTTCGGTCCAAGTGTTGTGCGCACAGTCTCTGCTACAAGCTTTGCAGCCTGGATGTTTGTGCGCTGTGCGCTCTTTCCTGTTGTTCGCTGGTAGCCTTCCGGCAGAATGAATATTGGCTGGAACTGTTGCGTCATTCTCTCACCCCACATCTAAATATGTT
>JBDRIZ010000020.1:0-2914 GCA_043815525.1 Candidatus Woesearchaeota archaeon | reverse complement strand
TCCCTTACTATCTGAACAACCAGGTCACCAAGCTGCTCTGCCTTCTCGTTGACAAGATTCTCGTTGAACACTGGCCACTCTGTCAGGTGAATGCTCTTTGATTTTTCCTTTTCAGCAAAGTGCAGTTGGAAAACCTCCTCTGTGATGTAGGGCATTATCGGAGCAACAAGCTTCAATATGCCAAGAGTAACGTTGTGCAGCGTGTGCTGCGCAGACTTCTTTGCCTGCTCTCCTCTCGCTGCGTTATAAAGCCTGTCCTTGCAAATCTCAAGATAATTGTCACAATAGACATGCCAGAAAAACTTCTCAACCTCCTGCTTTGTGACAGAGTACTCATACTCCTTGAAAGAATCGTTGCAGAGCTTCACCACGCGGTTGAGCTTTGAGACAATCCACTTGTCCATTACCTCGAGCTCAGGCTTTTTCCCATCAAAATCCAACAAATTCATGACAGCAAACCTTGCAGCGTTCCACAACTTGACAACCATCCTGTGGCCAGAGACAAGCTCCTTTTCCTTGAAGGGGACATCAGCTCCAAGACTGGAAGACGCAGCCCAGAAGCGCAGGCAGTCAGCACCATACTTTTCCAAAACCTGCAACGGGTCGATGACATTGCCCTTGGACTTGCTCATCTTCTTGCCCTTAGGGTCCAAAACAAAACCATTGATCATAACATCCTTCCAAGGAAGCCTGTTCTCATGCAACAGAGACTTCACAACAGTGTTAAAAAGCCAGAAAGTAATAATGTCATGGCCGTTGCTGCGCAATGACATCGGAAAAATCCTCTTGAAAAGATCAGGGTCATCCTTCCAGCCAGCAGCAATCATAGGAGTAAGACTTGAAGTAGCCCAGGTGTCCATGACATCAGGCTCAGGAACAAATCCATTTGAGCCGCACTCGCAACTGTTCTTGGGACTGTCCTGAAGAGGGTCTACAGGCAGATCTGACTCATCAGCGACCATCTCCTTTCCACACCCCTTGCAGTACCACACAGGGAAAGGAACTCCGAAAAAGCGCTGCCTTGAGATGCACCAGTCCCACTGCAAACCGTTAATCCAGTTCTCATAACGGATGCGCATGTGCTCAGGATGCCAGTTCAGCTTTCTACCTTCATCAACAAAATACTGCTTCAAGTCAAGATACTTTATGAACCACTGCTTTGTCGTCAAGAATTCGACCTCTGTACCGCAACGCTCATGGACATTTACATCGTGCTTTATAGGAGTCTGGGTCAAGAGAAGCCTTGCGTCCTTCAAGTCCTCGATGATCATCTTTCTCGCAGTGGCCATTGAATAGGTTGCATACTTTCCTGCCAGGCTATTCATCTTGCCGTCATTTTCAATGACAATCTTCTCAGGAAGCTTGTGCTTCATGTACCACTCAACATCTGTTATGTCACCAAAAGTGCAGCACATAACAATGCCAGTGCCTTTTTCAATGTCAGCTTTCTCGTCTTCCAAAATCGGGACCTCGTAGTTGAACAAGGGAACAACAGCTTTTTTCCCTTTTAGGTGCTTGTAACGCTCGTCAGTTGGATTGTAGAAAACAGCAACGCATGCAGGCAAAAGCTCAGGCCTGGTGGTTGCTATGATCAAGTCTTCTCCATCAACCTTGAAGACCACATCATTGAAAAAAGAGCTGAACTCCTTGTCCTCAAGCTCGACCTGGGCAATGGCAGTCTGGCACTCAGGACACCACATTGTTGGGGCTTCCTTCCTGTACATCCTGCCCTTCTTATAGATGTCAATGAAAGAGGCCTGAGAAATCCTCTGCACGCGCCTGTCAATGGTGCGGTAGTTGATGCTCCAGTCAGGGCAGATTCCAAGAGCAGTCCAGTGCTTTCTTAGCTCAGCCTCCACACTTTCAGTTTCCTTCAGGCAAAGCTGGATGAATTCCTGCCTTGACATCCTGTTGCCCTTGACCTTGCATTTTTGCTCAACAAATCGCTCTGTTGCAAGTCCGTTGTCATCAAAGCCAAAAGGGTAGAAGATGTTATAACCCTTCATCCTTCTGTGCCGCATGACAAAATCAGCCTGCGAATAAGCAAGAGCATGGCCAAGATGCATCTTGCCAGAAACAGTAGGGGGCGGAGTGTCGCAAGAATATACTTCCTTCTTGCTCTTGGGGTCAAAGCGATAGACTCCTTCCTTTTCCCAATAGTCGTTCCATTTCTTCTCTACAAGCCTGAAATCATACTGAGCATCCATTGCCAGAACGTGTTTCACTATTGTATATAAATGTTATTGGGACAAAAAATGCACTAAATCCATGCAGTCAGAGTCATTTTTTACAGGGCCATAGCACCTGAGCCTGTACTGCCTGTCGCTGCAAGGAAAACGCAGGTAGATTAATCCACCTATTTCTACCCACTCTTTATGTAAATGGGAATCAGTGTCCACAGCAATAGCACCGAAGAACCTGTGAAATCTGGAGATAGTATCTGATTGCGCAACTTTCTTCTCTTCGCCGGCGCGCTCCTCCAATGACATTTGAAAAAAAAACACCTGACAATATATAAAGACATGCCATCAGTTTGCTTTTTTCCATACAAGTTTTTATAGTCATCTAATTACATCAAAAAGAGATGCAAATCAAGAAAGAAAAAGACCACTATGAGGTAAAAAGCGAGAGCTCGAATAAGTGGTACGAGGTATATCCAGACAGGCCTTTTTGCACATGCCCAAACTTTGTATTCAGGTCTGTGCGCGGCGGAGGGGTTTGCAAGCACATCGCAGCAGTGCAAGTGGAAAACCTTGATTCTGACAAGGAACTAATTGAATATGTCAAGGCAAAAGGAGAGGTTGAAAGCCTGGAACTCATAAAACAGTACGGAGAGCCAAAAATAAACAACCTGATTCAAAGAGGAGAGCTAGTAGAGAAGGCAGGGATGATAAGAGTCCTGGAATGAGGAGCA
>JBDRIZ010000019.1:0-3223 GCA_043815525.1 Candidatus Woesearchaeota archaeon | reverse complement strand
GCAAGACAGCTTTCTCGCTGCGTTGGGTCTATTCTCGCGCAGAAATTCCGCGGTTCTTATGAGATAATTATTGTTGACGACGGCTCAACTGATGATACAAGGGAAGTTGGCCGGCACTTGCAAGAAATTGATGGCAGGGTGCGTTATTTTAGGCAACGCCACGCTGGTTATGCTTCTGCAAGGAATGTGGGTCTCAAGAAATGCCTGGGCTGCCATATTGCCTTTACTGATGATGATTGTGTTGTTCCCGCAAACTGGCTTTCTGAGATCACATCTTGTTTTGGCAGAACTGGAGCTGATGCGCTCGGAGGGCCTGTTTTAAACCCTGTAAATCACTACATTGCATGGTCATTCTATCTTCTGAATTTTTCATCTTGCTTTCCATGTGGCAGGACAAGACAGGTGTGCAATTTGCCAACAACCAACATAGCGTATCGGTCTGATAAAATCAAGGGCTTGAGGTTTTCCGAGTCTTTGGGAGAAGGTGGCTACGAGGACTCTGTCTTTAACATGCATTTTTTGGCAAAAGGCAATACCTTATTTTTTTGCAGGAAAGTTTCTCTTTGGCACTATGGCTGGTCGCCAGGTGACGGGTTGAGGAGGTATTTTGCAGTTCAAAGAAGGTCTGCTCTTGGTTTCCTAAGGGGCGGTTATCCAGTGCATGGTGTTGCTGGAGCAGTCCTGTTTAGGGCCAGGTTACTCAATGTCTTCTGCCCCAGCCTCCTGCATCTTTTTTACCGGTGTGCTGAAGCTGGGTTCCTGTTGAGGTTTTTTTATCACCTTCCCTTGATTTTTGCTGGAGAGATCTACAGGGGATGGATGATTCTGTGGTTAGCCAAGGAGAAGACCTAGCTTGTAGGATGTGTCCTGTACAAGCCTTAATAGCAGATACATTGGTTTTTCGTGCAGCAAAAGCTGCCAGTAAGTTGGCAGCACCAGTCTGGGGTGCGTTTTTTTGTTCAGTATAAGTGCCTTGCATCCTTTTCCATAGGTGTAGTGCTTATGCACCAAATTGCCAATTGAGTTTTTGTAGATGTGATGCACAGTAGCGTCAGGTGCGTATGCTATCTGCTTCGGGTTTGTTAGCAGCCTCTTGCACAGATCGTAGTCTCCTCCTGACAACAGCTTTTGGTCGAAGTATCCGATTTTTTTGAGTTCTTTTTTTCTTGCTGCCATGTTTGCTGTAGCGCAGAAAGGGTGTACGGAATAGATGTAGGTCTCTTGGTCATGCTCAAACCTTGCACAATACTCTTGTATCAAGCCCCTTGGTTTGTATGCCTGAATTCTTCCGCCAACAACCAGTATGCCTGGCTCCTTTAGGCTTTTTATGATATTTGCCAGCCAGTTTTGGTTAGCAATACAGTCAGAGTCTGTGAATGCTATGATTTTTCCTCTTGCTTTGCTTATTCCCTTGTTTCTTGCTTTGTAAGAGCCCATCTCTTTTTCGCTGATTACACTTATTTTTTTTCCAAAACTTTTGGCTATTGCTGCTGTGCTGTCTGTGGATCCGTTGTCCACCACAAGTATCTCGTAGGGGTTCTTGGATTCCTGGCGCAGCAAGGAAGTGATGCACTTTCCTATGGTTCCTGCGGCATTTCTTGCAGGCACCACAACACTGACTTCGACCATTGTATGCGACTTTCATAAACGATTTAAATAACCTTTCGCTTCCTGTTGTTGTGAAGGTATCTTACCATAATTATTCGAGGATGCATGAGTTCCTCAGGCCCTTTATTCGGGATGAGCTCGAGGTCTTGCTTTCTCTTGATTCTGATTCAGAACTTTTTGAGTACCAGTTCAAGACCGAAAAAATTCTTGGCCGGATGCTTGGCGATGGTTATGCTGTCGGTTTGTCAAGTGGCACTGCTGCGTTGCAGCTTTGCCTCACAGGTCTTGGTGTCGGGCTTGGTGATGAGGTGCTGACTGTCCCGCTTACCTATGTTGCAACTGTTCTTGCTGTATCAAACTGCGGCGCAAGGCCTGTGTTTGTTGATGTTTGCGAGGACACCATGCTTATGGATGCAGATGACATTGAGCATAGGTTGACTAAAAATTCAAGGGTTGTCCTGCCAGTGCACCTTTTTGGCCAGATGGTTGACATGGCTGCTATGACAAGGATAGGCAAATCACATGCACTAAATATCGTCGAGGACGCATGCCAGGCTCATGGAGCTAGCTTTCGTGGAAATGCACCCGGGACTTTTTCTGCTGCTGCCTGCTATAGCTTTTTTATTAACAAGGGCCTTGGTGGGATTGGGAATGGGGGCATGGTTTTGACTAAAAGAAGGTCTCTTGCAAAGAGCCTTCATGTCCTCAGGAATCCTGAGGCAGATGATGCTTTAGTGTTGAGCAGCAGAAGGACTCCTGCCTATCTGGATTTTGTGCAGCTGGCATTCCTCAAGGCGAAGATGCAGCATTTCCATGACTGGATCAAGAAGAGGCGGGAATTTGCGCATAGGTACAATGAGGCTCTCTCGAATCTTCTATTGACACTTCCCATGGAACAGAAGCATGCCTTCCATACTTACCGCGACTATGCTGTGAGGGCAGACAAAAGAAGCAGGCTGCAGAGATTTTTGGCAGGTAAGGGTGTGGAGACTGTTGTTCACTATGCCACTCCAGTGCACTTGATGAGGGTTTTTGGGCATTTGGACTATAGGGCTGGGGATTTCCCGGTTGCAGAAAATATTTGCAGGACAGTTCTTTCTCTGCCGATCAATCCATTCTTGAGTGATGAGGAAGTGGGATGTGTTATCTCCAGTGTCAAGTCTTTTTTTCGGTAGCGCTCATCATTCGGATATGTACTCAAAGCATCCTGCATCCTGGCAGTGTCGCATCTCTGCAAGGCAAAGCCTGTAGGATTTTGATCCAATTATATCTGACAGTGTTGCTTCCTGCAGATTGCCCAGCTGCTGTTTTTTTCTGCACAGGTAAGCGTTCCCGCCTAGGCTTATGAACAATGATTTGTGTCTCACATGGCAACCGATCATGCCCTGAACCCTTTTGTTTACTGATTGGATGTATGTTGGGTTTGTGCACATTCCCTTGAGTGTCATTAGTTTGCGCAGCGCTTCTTTTCCTGGCTCATGGCACATCTGCTTGCGCTTGCTCAGCCTGCTGGTGTAGCATGGCTGGTATTCAACAATTCTTATGAATAATGCTATGCCAAGTTTTTCCGACAAATTTGTTGCGCTTTGGATTTCTTTGTTGTTCCACCTGGTGA
>JBDRIZ010000018.1:0-4395 GCA_043815525.1 Candidatus Woesearchaeota archaeon | reverse complement strand
TGGGAAAAGAAGAAGATCTAC
Source organism: Candidatus Woesearchaeota archaeon (assembly GCA_043815525.1). GTDB lineage: Archaea > Nanobdellota > Nanobdellia > Woesearchaeales > JAZDKJ01 > JAZDKJ01. The sequence goes on along the minus strand of JBDRIZ010000018.1, from coordinate 4,374 downwards.
CAGAAGGCAAAGCGAAAAAACAAGGGAAAAAAGCAATTCTACTTCCTTGACGGGCCGCCATACACATCCGGGAGGGTGCATATAGGCACAGCCTGGAACAAGGCATTGAAAGACTCAGTCCTAAGGTACAAGCGGATGACTGGATTTGATGCCTGGGACAGGGCAGGATACGACATGCACGGAATGCCGACAGAGCAGGGAGTGGAAAAAGAGTTGGGCATAAGATTCAAGGAAGAGATACCAAAATTTGGAGTCGAGAAATTTGTCAGGCACTGCCAGGAGTTTGCAGTGCGCAACATGCACCTGATGACAAAGGATTTCAGGCGCCTGGGAGTATGGATGGACTTTGATAATCCTTATCAGCCGATCACAAGGGAGTACATTGAGGGTGAGTGGTGGCTCATAAAGCAGGCGCACAAGAACAAGAGGCTCTACGAGGGAGAAAAAACAATACACTGGTGCGCAAAGTGCGGTACAGCCCTTGCAAAGCACGAGCTGGAATACGAGGCAGATACTGATGACTCCATTTTTTTGAAATTTCCTGTGGTCGGAAAAGAGAATGAGTTCCTGATTATCTGGACAACAACACCATGGACAATCCCATTCAACCTTGCAGTGATGGCAAACCCCACGATTGAATACATAAGGGCAAGGGTTGAAGATGAAGTGTGGATCCTGGCAAAAGGCCTTGCTCCAGGAGTAATAAGCAGCGTCGCAGACAAGAGGTATGAAATAGTAGAGGGATTCACAGGAGACAGGCTTGCAGGAACAAAGTACAGGCACCCGTTCTATGATGATATCCCTGACTTCAAGGAGCTTGAAAAACAGACAGACAAGCTTTTCACAGTTGTCTTGAGCGAGGAGTATGTAGACCTCTCAGCAGGATCTGGCCTTGTCCACATGGCTCCTGGCTGCGGTCCAGAGGACTACGAGGTGGGCTATCGCGAGGGAATCCCTCCATTCAACAACCTTGACGAGGCAGGTACTTTTCCTGCAGGTATGGGAAAATTCTCCGGTTGGAAGGCAAAGAAGGATGATGCAAAATTCATAGAAGCGCTTAAGGAGACAGGACACCTCATTGCCACAACAAAGGTGGAGCATGACTATGCACACTGTTGGAGGTGCAAGAAGCCTGTAATATTTCGGACAACAGTGCAGTGGTTCTTCAAGGTCGAGGACCTAAAAGACATGATGCGCGAGCAAAACAAGGAGGTTTTCTGGCAGCCAGACTTTGCAGGCTCAAGGAATTTTGACTCATGGCTTGCAAACCTTCGTGACAACGGGATAACAAGGCAGCGCTTCTGGGGCACTCCCCTGCCGATCTGGAGATGCGACAAGTGCAGCAAGTATGTTGTCATAGGTTCAGTAAAGGAACTTGTGAAATTCGCAGGCACTGTGCCTGAGAACCTGCACAAGCCTTGGATTGATGCGGTTAAGTGGAGCTGCAAATGCTCTGGAACCATGCAGCGAATCCCGGACATTCTTGACGTCTGGGTTGACTCAGGAACTGCATCATGGAACTGCCTTGGTTTTCCGCAAAAGAAATCATTGTTCAATAAACTCTTTCCAGCAGACTTCATACTTGAGGGAATAGACCAGATACGTGGATGGTTCAACCTGCTGCTCGTCGCTTCGATGGTATCCATGGAAAAACCCTCCTTCAAGGCAGTTTACATGCACGGCTTTGTCCAGGACTCTATGGGCAGGAAGATGTCAAAGTCCCTTGGCAACTACATACTGCCAGAAGAGATAATAGAGAAATACGGGGCAGATACCCTAAGATTCTACATGATTGGGGGAGCGCAGCCGGGAATAGACCTAAACTACAATTTTGAGGACATGAAGGTCAGGCACAGGAATCTGACTGTTCTTTGGAACCTGCACAATTTCCTGCTGGAGATGAACTCTGCTGACTTGGCAGGAATTGAGCTCGGCATTGAGGAAAAATACATACTCTCCAGGCTTAACAGCTCAGTAAAGAAAGCAACCCAGAGCATGGACTCCTACAAGCTAAACGAGTTGCCGGACATAGTGCAGTCACTGTTCTTGGATATTTCAAGGACATACATACAGATGGTAAGGGACAAGGCTGCTGGCAGCGACGAGGAGAAAAAGCAAGTTTACTGTGCGCTTTCAACCTGCTTGTTAAGCTGCCTGAAAATGATGGCAACAATCTGCCCGATGATTAGCGAAAGGATGTACCAAAATCTGAGAAAGACACTTGGGAAGAAGGAAGAGAGCATACACCTGTTTGAATGGCCTGCAGTTGAAGACTCGATGATTGATTTGGAACTTGAGGAGCAGATTTCGGTCAGCCAGGAAATTGTCCAACCACTCTTGAGGCTTAGGGAAAAGGCAAAGCTTGGAGTCAGATGGCCTCTGTTGGAGGCAGTCATTGTAACAAAGGAGGCCTCTGTGAGTGGCGCAGTTGAAAGGACAGCAGAAATCCTCAAGAAGGCTGCAAACATAAAAGAAGTGGTTGTAAAGGAATCCATGCCTGGCTTAAAAATAACTGTCAGAGCAGACTTCGCAAAGATTGAGCCTGTCTTTGGAGATTTCTCTGCAAAGATTGTTGCCCGCATAATGACTGAGAGCGCAGAAAGCATTGTCACTCATATCCAAAGGGAAGGAAAGCACGTAATGAATATCGACGGAAGGGAAGTGATGCTTAAGCCTGAGCAGCTGATAATCGAGACAAAAGTGCCAGAGCCATACCTTGAAGCAGAATGCAGGCACGCAAAAATATACCTCAACACGCAAATCACTCCCAAACTCGAATCAGAAGGCTTTGCAAGGGAAATAACAAGAAGGGTGCAGCAGATGAGGAAATTGGCAGGGCTTGTGAAGACAGACGAGATAGTGCTGGACCTCGAGACAGGTGATATGAATATTGAGGCCTGGAAATCCCAGATACGGGAAAAGGTCGGGGCAAAGCAGCTGCACTTTGGCAAGAGAAAAGAAAGCTACTTAGCAGAAAAGCGCGAGAAAATCAGGGACAGGGAGATTGGGATATTCTTTGATAAGATCTAAAGAGCTAACAGAAAATTATTTAAAGAGCGTTTCGGCAGGTGCTTATTATGAAAACCGCACTGCTGCTCGGATTGTTGCTGATACCTCTCACCACTGCTCTTGAGATGCCAGGACTGGCAGAGCTCAAGGAAACATACAACTCAAACATCGAGGAAATCCCTGGCTTTGTAAAATTGATTATCGGAAGCGAGCGAATAAACGGATACCTGTTGATGGATGATGGCACAATGCTTAACGTGACAGCCACTACAGAAAAAGGCGTGATGCAAACACTCGAGTACGCAGAAAATGAAAATCCAACACTTGAAGTCAGAGCTACACAGCAGACTGCAGATTCGGTGATCACATCTGAGAACCCACGGCAGGCATTAAAGGACGCAATTGACAGTAAAGAGATACAGATAAAGGCAATCGGATTCAAGAAGGTCAAGTGGGGAATAGGAAAGCTTGCGTACAGGATAGCATCGTGGTTCACATGAAGGTCTCAAAGGACAGGCCTCTTGCTGAAATAACCTTGCGAAAGTATGAGAAGCCTTATGGCCTCAAAGGCAGGGAGCTTGCAAAAAAGCTTTGCCTTTCTATCGGCCTGTTGCAGCCAGGGGATTCGCGAGATGTCATAGCTGATATCCTGCACGTGCTGATGAATGAGAAAAAGGAGCTGACTGCCAGGGAAATCGAGGCGCTTGTGATAGAATCTAGAAAGCAGCATAATGTCCCTTTGCACGGCATAGCACCATCAAACATCCGCAGGCAGCTCAAGAGGCTGAAGAACATGTTCCTCATAGAAAGCCTGCAGAACAGGTACAGGATCGCAGAGAAGTCCACTCTTATCGAAATCTTTGAGGAGAAGATAGAAAGATTCTACCTGCAGAGCATCTTGAACAGGGTAAAAGAGTACTTCAAGGCGATTTAGCAGCAGATTTTGCAAGCTTCATTGCAAGGTCAATATAAAAAGGCCCGAGTCCAACGCTAGCCAGCCTGGAACGAACAGTGCCTGCTCCGCAGAGTTGCTTTGTTTGCAGCTTCAGCGAGCTTGGAATATCATCCAGGCCAGTGGCATCAAAGTACCCATTTATTTCCGAAAGCAAGAATCTGCCATAACCAACCCTTGTTCTGGAGTCGCAAGTGACTTTAATAGGGTCAGTTAGGCTATTACTACAATATATCAGTAGGTCTTCCAAATCATCCTCAGCCTGAATACGGTCGTACCAAGCAGGAGGATTGAGCCACAAGCTGACCAACAAGTTAAATGCATTGTAAGAAAGACTCGCTTCCGGCATGTTCTGCTTTGCCACTATTGCAGATGCAACATGCTCCTGACTCACGCTGCCTAAAGGATAATCC
>JBDRIZ010000017.1:0-14237 GCA_043815525.1 Candidatus Woesearchaeota archaeon | reverse complement strand
TATGCCACACACTATTCCAGAACCCGAGCTGCATATGAAAACCCTAATAACAATAATCGCAATGCTCCTTGCAGTATCTTTCGTCGCTGGGGAGATAAAAATGGATGTGATACAATACAACCAGGAAACCCAGAAGGCAAGGATAATAGTCGCAAACACAGGACCTCAAGACTACCATGACATAACATTTGCTCTAGACGACATGGCTCCAACCGAATATAAGGGCAGCCTGTTCAAGGCAGGGACAGCAATAACAATACCCAAGATTGTGCCACAAGGCATACACATAGCAACAGTCACCACACGCGAAGGCGAGGTGTTCTCGCAGGAAATGCTGTTCGCGCCATCTGGAAAGCAGATACTGCCTGAATCTATCAGGATAAAGAACAAGACTACAAGCACAGAGCCCCCAATAATAGACACTGGAACAGAAGACGAAAGCAGAGGGGCTGGAATACTAATACTACTGATAATACTAATTATCGCAGGAGGCGCTGGCACAGCATACTGGTACTTCAAGAGAAACCATTCAGCGTATTCAGCACTTAAGCAAAAAATTACAGCAATCAAAAACAAGGCAATAATGTACACACAAAAAATTACTGGGAAAAAACCAGGACCACAGGCATACTCAAGGATGACAACAGGACAGAGGCAGCAGCCAAGGCAGTACCAGAGGCCTGGCCAGTACCCTCGGGTCCGTGGGCCTGGCCAGACAATCCAGAGACCAAGAAGATGAGACTACTGGTTCTCATATTGGCAGCAGCGATTTTGCCGGCAGTGCACGCAATATGCTGCACTGAAGGAGCAAATGCAGGATGCTATCCGACAGCAAACTGTTGCGGATCCACACCCCAATGGGATGGCACAGGGCTTGTCGGCTGCGGGCATTCCATAGGAGCAGGAGGCTATCTCTGTCCGCCAGCAGTGCTTGGTGACTGTCTTGAATGCTTCTGCACTTCAGTAGACACTTGCGGCTGGCAAAACATAGGGTGCGGGACATGCCAGGCATGCAGCTACGACAGCATTAACTCTCCAACTTACAGCACCTGCGTCAACACATCAGACTGCGTCGCAAGCGGCCAGTGCATAGATGTTGGGGAGAGCTACACAAGCTTCTGCTGCTACGCAATAGGCGACATTGACTCAACACAGGACGGTTGTTGCAGGGCAACAGACGGAGCAGTGTGCAGCGGAGTGTGCATGACAATTCCTGACAGTTATATGTGCAGCGCAGGAGTTGGGTGGACCTGCGACAACCTTGGGACAGGAGACTCAACAAAAAACGGGTGCTGCTACAACGCAACAGGCATCTGCGACACAACAAACTGCGTCTACAACCCTGTGGGATACAGGTGCGACGCAACACTTGGCTGGGCGTGCAACAACCCATTGCAAGACGTAAACTATGACTCAACAAAACCAGCAAACTGCGTCCACTACAACAACACATGCCCTGGCAACCTCTGCACAAGATACGCCCAATGCACAGGCAACAGGTGCGGAGTCACAGGATGGGAGTGCTACAACGATTTCAGAGACACAGCATGCGCTGTGGTCTGCTCTGACTGCGACTACAACCAAAACTGCGATGCACTTGTTGACACCGACGCAGACACAAGAATAGACACATGCGACAGCTATCCAACAGATCCATGCTCAATAGACTCCTTAAGAGACAACTGCGGCGGCACTGGATGCCCAGCGAACCTAAACAACCCAACGTACTGCGCAAACTGCCAGCCGGACAACGACAACGACGGAGTGAACGACTGCAGCGATTACTGCCTTGGCACAACAGCGCAATGCTACCTAAATGTTGGCGTGGACGTAAACGGCTGCCCGCTGGACTGCCTTGACCCAAACTGCGTCGCAGACCCTTCATGCCAGTGCTTTGTCTGCAGCGACTGCTCATTTCCTTGCAGCTTCAACCAGTGCATGACATGCGGAGGACAGCCATGCTACTGGGATGACAACGGAATATTTCCGGCAAGCTGCGACAGCTGCATAGCACCAGGAGCGCCAGCAGACTGCAGCGACTACGACAACAGGGAGATGTGCTATGAGAACAGGTGCTTCTCAGACAACTGCTACTGGATAGACGGCTTTTTCTTTGATGAGTGCGTAAGCTGCTCAGGCCCTGCAGGACCGCAATCCTGCGAAGACTATGCAGATGCAGCAGAATGCGCAAGCGACCCGTGCAATTTCAACAACTGCATAACACTTGGAGCAAACTGCTACACAGACTTTGACGGAGACGGCATTGCAGACATAGGAGACAACTGCATAGACATTCCAAACCCTGGCCAAGAGGATGCAGACCTTGACGGTTGGGGGGATGCATGCGATGAATGCCCGAACGAGCCAGCGCTATGGATACCTGCGCAGATTTTCGAGCAGTCATGCAGCGACACAATAGACAATGATTGCGACAACACTGAAGACTGCACTGACTCAGACTGCTTCAGCTACATCGACTGCGGAGGCACCTGGCCAGGACCATGCGCAACAGGATTTGACTGGGTGTCCTTGGACGATTTGCAGTTATGCGACGAGGGGCTCATATCCAACTGCACAGAAGCAAACATCTGCGACATGCGATACATAAATTCAGACGTATACTTCTGCAACTCAACACACTGGCTAAGCTACAGCGAATGCGTAAGCTCTGGGCTTTGCCTCTACGACCTATACTTCGTCGGGGAAGGAGACAGCGTATGCAATGTCAGCAACACAGGCCAGCCAAGCTACTGCGGAGACGGAAATATAGACCAGGGTGAACAGTGCGACGGCTCGCACTGGGGAACAGTATCAGGATGCGCTGACCTTGGATATTTTGGAGGAGGAATCCTTGCCTGCGGAGCAGACTGCCAATTCGATACCACAGGATGCGTCGGCGGCAGCGGAAGCTACTGCGGGGATGGCATAATAGACCAGGGAGAGCAATGTGACGGAACGAATTTTGGCGAAATTGACTCCTGCACAGAAATCGGCGCTTTCACAGCAGGGACACTCAGGTGCATCAACTGCAGATATGACACTGCGCTGTGCACAACCACAGGACCACCCCCAGGGCCAGACACTGACGGAGACGGAATCCCGGACTGGGCAGACCCTGATGATGATAATGACGGCATACCTGACATTGAGGATTTTGACCAAGGGGGAACTGACAGCTCCTGCGTTTATGTCCCTAACACTCCCTCAACATACCACTGCCGTGATAACGACAACGACCTTGACAATGATGGTTTGACCAATGATGTAGACCCTGACATTGACGGAGACGGCCAGAGCAACTGGAATGACGCTGACGATGACAATGATGGAGTGCCTGACACAACTGACGTGGATGATGACAACGACGGAATAAGCGACCCTGAGGACCTTGACACAAACAACGACCTTGACAACGATGGCATACAGAACGGAGCAGACACTGATGACGATGGGGACAGCGTACCTGACAACACTGACAGTGACGATGACAACGACGGAATACCTGACTCTGTGGACCCGGACGATGACAACGACGGAATACCTGACTCAGTTGACACAGACAGTGCGACCAGCTGCGGCAACGGAACAATACAGCCAGGAGAGCAGTGCGACGGAACAAACTGGGGCAGCGTGCACAGATGCGTGGACATCGGCAATTTCACAGGAGGGGTGCTCTCATGCGAAAACTGCCTGTTTGAAACAGCAAGATGCACTGGTGGTGGAGGCAGCTACTGCCAAGACAACATAATAGATGCAGGAGAGGAATGCGAAGGCACTGACTTTGGAACTGTCACAGGCTGCACAGACTTTGACAGCTTCACAACAGGCTACCTTGAATGCAGATACTGCCAGTTCGACACCTCAGGCTGCACATCATACGAGCCGCTAATAACTGACAACGACCAGGACATATGCGAGATGCTCCATCCAGGAACTCAAGGACTATGCGACGAAAACCTTGAAACCGGGTGCTGGGACCAAAACAGCCTTTCAGCAGAATACGGACAGTGCTGCGGAGACGACGGAACCCAAGACAGCTGGATTGACAGCCTTGGCTTTGGCTGCAGCAACGGAGTGTTCTACACAGACCCTGACGGAGCATATTTCCTTTGCGACTACTACTACAACAACGGCTACTGCACGCACGGAGAAACACAATGCTGGGGATACAATGGATGCTGCGGAGATGATGAAGAAGAAACCTGGACATACACATCAAACACGACAATGCAAAAGCTTTTGGTAAACGCGACATGCTATGAGGGAAGATGGTACGAAAGACAGTCAGGAAGCGTGACCTACTACAACCTAAAGGTGTAAGGTCACAGATACAATCACAGATGTTCATCTACATAGCAGCTGCGCTGCTCGTGATACTGCTGCTTCTTTTCGGATACAAGACAATATCCGGCTTCAAGGACAAGATGCGAAAGATAAGCGTTGTCGAAGTCGAGTCAGCGATAAAGTCAGGAGTGGACTTTGTGGCAGGAGAATACGGCACAGTGAAAAAAACAGAGATAAAAGTGCCAGAAGACACAGACATGATATGCTTTTTAGACCTAACAAGAAGAGACGAACTGTTGCAGACAAGCGTGGCAGATTTCCCGGAAATACAGGAGAGCCTGGAGGGATTTGTGCAAAAAAATGTCTTTTTGATGTCAAAAAACAAGGTCACAGACCTGCTGTACGTAGGCCCATTGTGCTTCAGCTCACCTTACTACAAATGCCTTGAAACACCAAAACAATTGCTTAAGATCCTCATAAAGGGAAGGCAGGGATGCGCAGACATAATACAGCCAATACCTTTAGTCAGGCTGAACAATCTCAAGAATATCACAAAGTATCACACCAATCCAGTCTTCATAATAGAAGACAACAGCAACTGGCAGAGCATAGCAAGGCTTGTGCCTCTCGCGCTGTGGAACAGGCGAGGCACAATATCACAAAACGCATACTACGTCTACTACCAGAACGGCCAGCAACCCCAAGACCAATACCTTGTGGAGTACCTGCTGGCAAAACACAACTCAAGCGAGCTCAGGTTTTTTTCAACTGTCCCAAACAGCATAGTCGGCAACCCAAACATCAGCTACGAGGCATTCACAGAGGACAACTACTTTAACTACTGGGAGTTCCTGGTGGACATTGTTGTAATGAACTCCAGCAACCAAGAGGGAGCGCTTGTGGGATCGCTGTTCGCAGCATACATCGCAGCGCCACTGATATTTGTTGACAGCACAAACCTGGCCACATACATGGAATACCTAAGCGGCGCAAGGGCATACGTAATAGACTCAATTGAACCACAGGTTCGCGACTACCTAGCCGCAAACTCTGCAGAAATAGTAGACTACAACTCAATTGACATCAGGACAGACAGTGAGATCAACCCATACGTTCGCCTGCTTTCTAACATCACACCCTCAATATACATACCCTAAGATGGATGAACTGCGCGAATACATAAGAAATAACATAGCCAGGGGAGTAAGGGCAGAGGCAATAACACATGCACTGAAACAGGCAGGTTACACAGACCCTGAAATCAGAACAGCCTTCTTGCCGCCAAGGCAGTTTCTTAATGCCATGCGCAACTACACAACGCACGCAAGGCAAAGGCTGCAGCCTTGGATGGCAAAGATAAAAAAACCATTCGCAGCACCAAAACCTAACAGGACATGGATGCCAACAAAAAAGATTTTGCCTTACATACTGCTTGCAGCGCTGATGACATTAATAATCATGCTCATGCTGATTTCAAAGCAGAACCCGCCTGTAGTATCCTTCATAGACAACACCACAGGCAGCTTTGCCTCAGGCTCAGTGTACTATGACAGCACATACCTTGGAGACACCAAAGGCACATTCAACAAGCTTCCAAAAGACTTCTGCGAGAAAGACGGAGTGCTGCAGATAGTCACAAACAGAGGCCCATTCGCCTTCACAACAGACAAAAGCGACTGCAAGACGCGCAGGCTGTCATTTGTTGTAAACATAATACAAGTAAAAGAAGTGGGGTTCTATTTAACAATGGAGTTCATGACAGAATCCAGAAATCCACTGTCAGGAGCACTCTTCATAGACAACAAGGCAAAAGGCACAATAGAGGGAACTTACGACATATACAAGGGAGAGTGCAGGCTTGCCAGAATCATCAACCTGACAAACATAAGCAACAAAGGCATACAGCAAGGATATATGGAGTGGATAAACGAGCCAGAGCTGTGCGAAAACGACATAATAAGATACAAGGCAAAAACATACATCAAGGAGGAAGTGCCCCTGCCACAAATCGACGATGTGCAAACCGTGCTTGCTGCCATACAGCAAGCGACAAAAGAATGCATGACATACTGCCCAAACGCAGCCAATTGCACAACAGAGCAGAAAATCATGTTCTGTGCCAGTTACATCAAAAATATCGACCTGAACGGAAACGGAGAGCTCAACGACTATATAACACCTGTTCTGGATAGCTATGGAGTGTGCGAATCAAACCTGTACTGCAGCCAGATAGTTGCGTGCAACTGCGAAAAGCCGCTGACATTCGACGCATGCACCAGCCTTATCTGCCTGGAATACCAAAGGCAAAACATCACAGAACAACGCGCAACAGAGATGCTGAGAAATCAATTCAGCGAAGGAGACTGCACAAATGACAATGAATATGACCAGAGCAATTCCTGGCTGACCCACTACATAAATGAAGGAAGACTGAGCTGCGCAGCACATCAAGAATGACCGGAAAGCATTATCGAGTCTTTGGAAAAACAATATTTAGTCGAAGGCATAAAGTTATAGAAATTGTATGCCTTCTCCTGATTAGTGAAATCCATTGATTATGACTTACTTATGGATTTCACTAATTGACAATCAAATTTATATAGTACTAAAAGATGGTTGGAGCAAGGTTTGAGATATGACTGACATCGAACACGAAGTATACCATATCGATTGCAGGAAGTGCGTTTCACTTGGGTCACTTGGCCTACAGGGAGGCTGCAAGAAGTGCCTGCCAAGGGAAAAATACGACAGGTTCAGGCTGCGCACAAAATACTTCACAAAAGAGTATGACGGAAACAACCTGAAACTGCTGTCACTTGAGCCATTCTTCATAGACGTAAGGGTCGACTACGGCCAAGACAGGGAAAACAAGCTTTTGAAGACATACAGCCTGCCAACCAACGCAGTGGTGCAATTATTCGAGATGAAGGACAACGTGGAGTACCTGTACAAGCTAAGGCTGCCAGAGATGAGATACAACTTCTACGACCTCAAGAGCATATACAAGGACGTGCAGGATTTCAAGAAGACAGGTTTTACAGGCAGCAAAATAGTGCAGAGATGGTACCAGAACCTTGGGATACTTGAGCACCTGCTCCTTGACGAGCACGTGCTGGAAATCAACATAAACCCTCCTGAGTTCAAGACACCGATTAGGATAGTGCATGACGAGTTCGACGAGTGCATAACAAACCTGTACCCAAGCGACGAGTTCCTAAACTACTTTGTCACAAGGCTTAGGATGATATCAGGAAGGCCGCTAAACAAGAGCCAGCCGCAACTTGACAGCGAAATATCGATAGGAGAACAAAAGGCAAGGGTTGCGGCAATAGTGAACCCATTCTCCATATTCGGAATAGGATTTAGCGTAAGAAAGCACAGGCAGAAACCCTGGACAACACCGCTCTTCATGAAAAACAAGGCCTTGAACTCCTGGCTTGCAGGCTTCATGTCATTTGTGATAGCACACGGAAGGTCATTTCTGATAGCAGGGCCAAGGGGAAGCGGAAAGACTGCACTCCTGGGAAGCTTCCTTTTGGAGATACTGCCAAAATACAGGATGATAACAATAGAGGACACACAAGAGCTAGCAATAGAGACATACAGGGACCTCGGATACGACATTGTCCCGCTAAAGGTCAGGTCAGCGCTGCTTGAGGCAGGAATGGAGATCCCCTTTGAAATGGGACTCAGAACATCACTTAGACTTGGCGACTCATGCCTGATACTTGGAGAGATTAGAAGCGTGGAAGCAAAAGTGCTCTATGAGGCAATGAGAGTTGGAGCAATGTCAAATGTTGTCGCAGGCACAATACACGCAGACAACCCATACGGAGTCTATGACAGGGTGGTGAACGACCTTGGAGTCACAAAAGGAAGTTTCAAGGTGACTGACCTTATCATAATCATCAACCAGATAAAAGACCCGACAGGCCTCAAAAGAGTGAGGCGAGTTGTAAGCGTGACAGAGGTGCTAAAGGACTGGGAAGAGAAACCAGAATTCCAGGACCTGTTGATGTACAACCCAAAAACAGACCAGCTTGAGCCAACAGAGGCGTTCCTTAATGGCAAGTCTGTCCTATTGAAAACAGTGCTTGAGCACACCCAAGGTTACACAGACTACAATTCAGTTCTAAAAGATATAATGCTGAGAGCATGGGCAAAAGATGAAATCGTGAAGCTTGCCGACTCAAGGGACAAGCTCGAAGCAGCATATGTGGTCAAGGCAAACGTGATGTACGACAAACTGGCATACACAGCAAAGCCGCTTGATTCAGCAAAGCTGGAAGCTGAGTTCAAGAAAAGGTTTACAGAGGAGCTGAAGATACTCCTGACAACCCCTGTAGGCTCGCAAAAATGAGTTCTGGTTCCATATACTCCCTTGGCAGGGCTTTTCGGATACCGGTCAACATCGAAAAGATTGACAAGAAACTCGAGTTCGTATTTTTCCCATATAATTCAGCAGAGATAATAAGCACCTGCATCATATCATTCTTCGGAATACTATTTGCAGGACTATTCCTCTACATCGTGACTGGCCTGCCTGTTCTCAAATACTCCGCCATATTCTTTTCCTTCCTATTTGCAGTGATACTGTACATATACCCTGTGAATGTGTTCTACACCCACTCAATAATGGAGTACAAGGAGGAGATGCTTCGGGCAATAATGAGGATATCAACATTCGTCTTGATGAAGACAAACCTTGAGTATGCAATAGAAGAGACAAGCATTCACCTGTCAGGCATACTGAAAAAGCAGTTCCAGGACATAATAAACAGGCTCAAGAGAAAGACCAACACAACACTCGGAGAAACATTTGAGTACTACACGCCGATATGGAACAGAGTGAACCCTGTATTCGTGAAGTCGCTTCGGATGCTTGAGACAGCAGCAATTTCTCCTGAAGAAGACACGAAGAGGATAATAAACGAGACGATAGAGGACATACTGCTGCAGTACAACACCCTGCAGAAAAGGGCGTCAGAAGAGCTTGCTGAAAGCGCGAAGAAACTGATAGGATTCGGAGTGCTGTTCCCTGTGATGCTCCTAATGCTTCTGCCAATAATATCAGTCTTTTTGCCAGAACTTATCACCATAAGCATCCTGGTCTTCATATTCAACATCCTGATACCCACAATAATGATGGTGTCAGCCTTGAATTTCTCAACAAAAAGAGTGCAGATAGACACAATACACATAAGAGACAGCCCTGAATACGACCCGATGGGGCCAACAACACTAATAGTAAGCTTTGGGGTTGCTGTCCTTTTCTCCATACCAACAATGCTCTACCTCAGCGGCGTGGACTACAAGAATCCAACAATAGACATGTACAACCTATACTCAATATTCATGACATGGCTGCTGCCATTTGGAATTGTAGTCGGGGTATACATATACACCTCACTTTACAAGAGAAAGTATGGAAAGCTCTGGGACAGGATAAACCAGACAGAGCAGGACCTGCCGCACCTTTTGCAGGTGTTCTCAACATACCTGACACTCAACACCCCGGTAGAGAACATATTCAGCGAGATAGTTGACGACTACAAGACCTACGGATTCAAGGGACACCCTGTAGTGCAGATATTTTCGCAACTCCACCACATACTCCTAACAAGCAAGAAAACAGTGGAGAGAGTCGCAAAAGAGGACCTGCCAAGGATTTGCCCATCAGTAAAGGTCACGCAGCTCTTGTCACAGATAATATCCTTTTCCACACTCTCGCTGCGCGAAGCTGGCAGGGCGACAAGAGTCATGAGAGACCAGATGGTAAGCCTATACAAGCTAAACGACTACATACAGACGCTACTTGCAGACACAGTTGGACTAATAAACGTGACAATAACAATGCTCGCGCCACTTTTGTGCGCTGTTGCAGTAATAATGTCAACGGCAATAGTATTCTTTGTACAGTTCCTGACAGAACAGCTGAAGATAATCTCAAGCCTCGGAGGAGGCGAAGGCTTTGAGATGCAGCTTATAAAAATCAAGGACATCATACCGCCAAACCTGATTGCGCTCGTAGTAGGATTCTACTTGATAGAGATAATACTTGTCCTTGCAATATTCCAATCAAACATAAAGATAGGGTTTGACAGGTACCAGATAATGAAAAAGATAAACTCATCAATAACAGGCTTTGCAACCTTCAGCCTGATACTATTCCTTGGATACTGGGTCTTCAAGACAGTGTTCTTCGAGAACATACTTGGCGGAATCACGTGAGCGAACACAAATTACAGCACACGACTAGCAACGCATAGCACCAAGGACTCTTGCCTTGGCAATATCCATTGCCTTCTGCCGAGGCGACGTACCTGACCTGTGCGCCTCAAGGACAAGCCTGGTATTCCGTGATATCTTATCCTCGACAATTGCAAAAACCCCTTCTTCTACGCCACCGATGAACTCAACATAAGAACTGATCACGCCTCCGGCGTTTGCGACAAAATCAGGCACGACAAGAATACCTCTCTTGTGAAGGAGACATTCAACCTTAACTGACATTGGAATATTGCTGCCCTCAACGACAAGTTTGAATTTTAGGCCAGAAACATCAGACTCCTTTATTAGGTCAGGAACAGCAGCAGTCACAAGAATGTCTGCATCAGCTTCGAGAATGCTTTCCAGCTTCTCGGACTGGCAGTAATTCACGACAGAGCCTGTTTTCTTCTTGACCTTATCAAGCTCTTTGAAATCAAAACCGGTTTTCCTGAAAACAGAACCCTTGCTGTCAGAAACAGCAACAATCCTTGCACCTGCAAGAGACAAGTGCTTTGCAGCAAACCAGCCGACATTTCCGAATCCCTCAACAGCGACAGTGGCCTTATCAAGGTCAAGCTTTGCGTATGGCGCAGCAGTCCTTGCAGCAACAAACACCCCAAAACCAGTGCTGCCAAGCTCATGAGGAATCCCGCCAAGAGCCTTAGGCTTTCCTGTGCAGGACTTCATGTCGCCATTCTCAGCAGCAAACCACCCCATCTCTTCCTCAGCAACATACATATCAGGAGCAGCAACATACTGGGACGGGCACAAAGACTTAATAGCACTAGAGAAGGCGCGAACCAGGCTTTCCTTTCTTTTCAGGTCAATGGACTTGGAATCAGCAAGTATGCCTGACTTTGCGCCGCCAAAGGGAAGTTCAGCCAGAGCGCACTTCCAGGTCATTGCTCTCGCAAGCCTTGCGACTTCTTCGATACTTACAGTTTGGGTCATCCTGATACCGCCCTTGCCAGGACCAAGAGCAGTGTTGTCAATAACAAGAAAACCCCTCATGCCAGTTGATGGATCATAGACATCAACAAGCTTTTCAGGACCAATCTCGTCATACAAGACCATATTACACCATCAAAAAAAATTCAAAATCAGGACTATATCACTTCTTTTTCTTCTTTGTGGTACCGCAGCAACCGCATGGCATTCAATTCACCTCCTGTAAAGAATACATTTTTGGCGCTGTTTTTAAATTTTGCCTTGAAGTGAGTTAACCATCTGCGACCTTCAGCTCGTTATTTGCCAAAAAAATAAGAAAAAAATTCTTCAAATCGTGTCATGCTCGAAAAGGTAGTCATTAGGATTCCATGCAATCATACTGCCTGCTTTGCAGTTAATGTCGGCGCTCGTGACAACCCAAAATTTCTGGCCCACACCATCAAACAGGAATTGCCTGTAATTAAACAACCCCATCAATGCAGCTCCGCCGAACAGGTTTGTCTTTGCTGAAGCAATGCATGTAACGTACGGCCACAGGTCATTATAAGCTGCATTCCCGTAGTAAATCAAAGTGTAGTCAGTATTTGGTTTCATTCCGTGAATCATCGCTGCAAGCTGTAATCCGGAATTGGCCATAAGAGTTCCTTTTTTTGATATGACACTCCAATCCACAGGGTTTTTTTGCTCAAGCGGCATAACAAAATTTGCACCAACAATAAACTTACTACCAAAAGGGTTGCCTGGCAACGCTCCTACAACTCCTGTTGATACCAATGCAAGCATCAATATCAACAATGCGCTTATTGCTTTCTTCATATTCTTACCTCCTTTCATTTATCAGACCTCAAGTGCACTCAGATGAAAAATAAAGTTGCTGCAGTCCCTTAGACCTCTTTTCAACATTTACAAGTATAAGCATTATTGTGATACAGCATACAGGTAATGAGTTGTGTATAGGCATTCTATTCAGCGTCTGCTAGTAACCTATTCCGCCAAGCTATTTCAGCACCTCACCAGCCTTCATATACCAAAGATAGAGGTCAAGCTCTCCAATAGACATTTTCAGCTCTCTTGCCAGGCTTCTTAGGACATCCTCAATCTCGAGATAGGATTTCCTATTGATAGTCTTTGGCTTTGTGACAAGGCAGTGCTCAGACAGCACATTAAGAACGTGCCTGTCAATAATTGCGACGTTAAAATAGCCGATGTTCCTTAAGAAATGCGAGGCCTCCTTGTATCCAAGGCCCTTGATGTTTTTCACAAGCCACTCCCTTGCAGGCAGCTGACCCTCATCGCGAACCAATCCTGTAATCCTTTCCTTGATATCCAGATATTTTCTTGCGCAGACAATATAATCTGTCTTGTTGTTATGGAAGCGGTGCTTGTGGCGCATAATGCATGCACGGATATCGCTTGGCCTGCTGCGACAAAAACCATCAGGCCCAATCTCCATCTGGATATTATACGCAGTCCTGCCTTTTGAGTTTGCAGTCAGGATGCAAAAGCAGAGCTCAGAGAACCAATCCTCTGGCCCCCTGTTGGCAAATTCTGAAAACTCCACCAATCTCCTGGCTACAGTCCTGCCGATTGGGCTGCGGCTTAAATCCCTTATAACTCTTGATAACTTATCCATCAGAAGCCAAGCACAGTCCCCATGCACGATAGCGAGCAAGATAGTCAAGGCTGCCACCTGGATGGCTGTGACACCACTCTTGTGCTGATACTGAGGCTGTGAAAAGCTGGAGGATTCCAAGATAAGCCGCCAATGGCATGGCCTTGATAACTTGCGATTTCTGATATCACAGTCCCACCTCAAAAGCTTAATCTCTTCAGCTCGTCCTTGAGCAGCCTCTCGTGCCTCTTCTCCTCAACTGACAACAGATTGAAAAGCCACCTTGCAGTCTCATCATCAACTGATGCAGCAAGACCAGCATACCTATTCTTGGCGAGGACCTCACTTCTTATGGCAAACTCAAAGATTTTCCTGACTGCTGTGAACTCGTCTATTGGAGTCAGAATAAGGGGCTTTACGAGATCAAGGGGCTTGCGAAGAGAAAGGGCGCGAAAATCATACGACTGGAGCCTTTCCTTATGAGCCTTCTCTTCTTTTGAGAGCTTGAGCAGGAGCTCTTTTGCAGACGCAATGCCAACCTTTGCTGCAGCAGCCCTGTAGAAATCCCTGAAGAAATCCTCCTCGTTTATCGCCAGCCTGATAATATCCTTTTGGCCCATCAGCAGCAAGACTCACAACCCTCTTCAAAACAAAGGCATGCAGGCTCGTAGTACTCCTTGGCATGGCCGCAGCTTGGGCATTTGGCAGGAGGCTCTTTTCCGGTATGGATATAACCACACTTTGAGCATTTCCATTTTATAGGCTTATCCCTCTTATAGACAGCACCCTTCTCAACCATCTCGAGAAGCTTACTGTAGCGCGCCTCATGATGCGCTTCGACTTCAGAAATCTCCTTGAAAAGCCTGGCTGCTTCCTTATTCCCTTCCTCTTCTGCCTGCTTTGCAAACTCAGGATACATCTTGACAGTCTCATGATGCTCGCCACCTATTGCTTCTTTTAGGTTTGCCTTTGTGTCAGAGATTCCCTTGAGCAGCTTGAACTCGTCTTTTGCATGCTGCATCTCGTTTAACGCAGTTTCCTCGAAAATCCTGGCAATGTAGTGAAAACCCTCGCTTCTTGCGACCTTTGCAAAATAGTCATACCTGTTCCTTGCCTGGCTCTC
>JBDRIZ010000016.1:0-2943 GCA_043815525.1 Candidatus Woesearchaeota archaeon | reverse complement strand
GTGCCAAAGGTCCTGCAAAGGATTCAGCTTCTGGACTCAGCGCTTGATGTCATTGACTCCCTGCCGTTATCAAAAGCCTTGGATTTCGAGTTCCAGGGTGTAAGAGAGCACACAATCAGCTGCAAGATTCCCTTTTGCGTTGTAAATGTTGATTCAGTCACTCCTGAGTCAGCAGGTGAGTTCATGGGTTTCTGGCATTATGTCGCGATATATTCTGCCTGGCTTAGGGGCGCTAATCCCTTTGACCAGCCTGAGGTTGAGTTCTCAAAGAAGTACAGTTTTGAGTTAAGAAAAAAATATAAGAGTAGCTAACCAAAAGACAGCGAGCGATAGCGCGCACTGCCAACCCATAACCTTTTTAAACATACGGGGTTTTTTTCTGTGTCGAGATGTGGGGAGTTGCTTCCCTGAATCACCTGTATATGATAATGGAGGCTTAAAATGGGAATGTACAAGTATATTCGGGATATCTATAAGAGCCCGAAGAAGAATCTTGGCGATTTCTGGAAGGAGCGCCTTATTAAGTGGAGGCGTGAGCCTGTCACTATCCGCATTGAGAGGCCTACCAGGCTTGACCGTGCAAGGTCTCTTGGCTATAAGCCAAAGCCAGGCATCCTGCTTGTGAGGCAGCGTGTTTCCAGGGGAGGCCATCAGCGTCCTTCAATACGCAAGGCAAGAAGGCCAAAGCACATGCGTCAAAGGCTTGTCCTCGCAAAGAACTACCAGCAGATTGCTGAAGAGCGAACCCAGAGGAAGTATGTCAACTGCGAGGTCCTGAACAGCTATTTTGTCTGCCAGGACGGCTTCTACGACTGGTATGAGGTGATTCTCGTTGACAGGGCGCATCCCTCAGTCATCGCTGATCCACAGCTTTCCTGGATTTCGGAAAAGAAAGGCCGAGTCTATAGAGGACAGACTGCTGCTGGCAAGCGCTCAAGAGGTATCTTGACTAGAAAAGGTCGGGGTGCTGAGAAACTTCGGCCCAGCAAAAGGTCTGAGCAGTCTGCGAGGGCCAACAGGTAATTTTTTCCTGGTGCCCACTAAAGGGCATTAGTATATTTTTTACTATATTATTTTGATAATATTAAACAGAAGCTTTTTATGTGGGCTATCCTGGCTATACTGAATGCATTTTTCGTCTCTTGAGCTGCGTGAGCTGTTCAAGGCTTATGCTGCAATAAGCCTTGCTTTTGGCATCCTGCTTTGGCGCGGATATGGTATTGATTTTCCTGTTTCGATATTCATTTCAGCTCTTACTGTCGGAGTTGGATTTGCGTTGCATGAGTTGAGCCATAAGGTTGTTGCCCAGCATTTCGGGCTTTCTGCTGAGTTTCGCGCGTTTAATCATTTCCTATTGCTTGCTATTGCCATGAGCTTTTTCGGATTCATTTTCGCTGCTCCAGGAGCTGTGTTTATCCAGGGGTATGCGACGCAGAGAAGGCATGCCCTTATCTCATCCTCAGGTGTTATCGCCAATATTTGTGCTGCAGTCTGTTTTGCTGCTTTGTTTCTCCTTTCCTCAGGGATTGTCAAGGCTGTGGGCGCTTATGGCGCAATGATAAACAGCTACCTTGCGCTTTTCAATCTTATCCCATTTGGTGGTTTTGACGGCGCAACAGTTTTCAGGTGGAACAAGAAATTATATGGTGTGCTTGCCTTTTTTGCTTTTTCGTTACTCTTCTTCCTCATGGTGTTCAGCATAATGTGATTCCCTGAGCTTGCTGCTCTTGTACTTGTGTTCCTTGTAAGGCTTGAGCCTCATAATCTCTGTTTTCAGACTTGCTTTCCTTATCGTGTCCTGCAGTCCTTTTGTGAAGTGTGTCTGGTCGTAACCAAGGCATATTGCTTGAGGCCTTATCGACAATATGATGTCGTGCTTGTCCTTCTCCTTTCCTAATATCACAAGGTCCGCAAGGCCTGTGTTTTCAAGGGTTTCTATTCTTTCCTCTTCCTTGTGCAGCGGCTTGCGCTTCTTTACTGCGTGGACTGTCTTGTCCCTGCTCACCACTGCTATCAGGAAGTCTCCGTATTTTTTTGCCTGCTTGAGAAAATTGTAATGGCCTTTGTGCAGTATGTCAAATGTCCCGAAAACCATGACTTTTCTCAGCTGATTTTTTGCCACTGTCAGTTTCATATTCCCCTATCATTATATAATTATTTGCAAAATTTGTACTTGCTAACGGCATAAGGTCAAAACTCTTGCGAGAGTCCGACGAGAGCGTTATCAGGGGTCGTCACCGAGCTTTGGTGAGCGTGACTAGGGAGAACTGCAGTTCGACTGTAGCTCCATGCGGGAACGCAGAGCAATCACATGTGCCGACGAGAGTTTTGAAGCCGTTAGCAGATACCAAAATTTTAAATAATTTGCTCCTTATCCCTTGGATTATGGAAGAAGAGCACAGGTTGGTAAAGGAGCGAATGAGAAAACTCGAGGAGATCAGGGCTCTGGGCGTCGAGCCTTTTCCTTACTCTTTTCATAAGTCTGACCATGCTGCCGCAGTCCTTGCCAGGCACAAGGATTTGCAGCCTGAGGAGAAGACTGAGGACAATGTCTCTGTTGCAGGCAGGATCATGACCATGCGCCGCATGGGAAAAGCCACTTTTCTTCACATCCAGGACGAGTCTGGCAGGCTGCAATTGTATCTCAGGGCAGATGATATAGGTGAAAAGTCTTACTCACTGGTTAGGCTGCTTGATATTGGGGATATAATCGGCGCAGGCGGCAAGGTGTTTTGCACTAAGACTGGTGAAGTATCTGTTGCTGTTCAGGAGCTGCTTCTATTGTCAAAGTCGCTTAGGCCTTTACCAGAGAAGTATCATGGCTTGCAGGACACAGAAATGCGCTATCGTGAGCGCTACCTTGACCTTGTGATGAATCCTGAGTCCAGAAAAGTGTTTGTTGCCAGGCCAAAGATGGTCTCTGCAATCCGCTCGTTCCTGGAC
>JBDRIZ010000015.1:0-2093 GCA_043815525.1 Candidatus Woesearchaeota archaeon | reverse complement strand
AGCACATCAGCAAACCCCATGCCTGCAAAATTGAGGATAGACAGAATAAACACTATCACCAGGGTATCGACAACCGCGCTTTCTGTCTGGACCTGGGCAACAGCCCTCTGGCCAAGCCTCACAATCTCAAGGATGCTGTTGATGATTGCGCCGTCCAGGACGCAAAAGAGCGCTGCAAGAGACAATGCCATGACCCAGCCAAAACCGAGAAGGCGGCTTACTATTGCCAATAAAAAAGTGATTGCCACAAAGTTCAGGAGTGAAAGAATTGTGGCATACTTAAACGTTGAAAACAGGGCTTTCAACCTGATGGGCAATGCACCATAGAAGATCACATAGACAAGGCTGAAGGTTATAAGAAAGATAAGTCCCTGGCTTTCACGATTCAGGTCTTCAGTCAATCCAAGGTAGGAAAGGACAGCACCAAATGATATCAGGACAAGCACGTCAGGAATGTGCAGCTTCCTGAAGATGTACTGCGAGATCAGCCCGACTATTATTACGCTACTAACAACAAACAAATTCGTGATGATATCCATTAGTCAACCGATTTTTAATGGAATTTTGGAGATGCTGATTATAAATCTTACGCAACCTTAAAGCCAAAACATATAAGTGACCTCATTTGCCCGCAAGAATGTGACAGAAAAAATTTCCTCGAATTTCTCATCCCTTCAGTACAGGTGGATTGCGCTGGTGTTCATAACACTCGGGCTTGCAATAGTCGTTATCGACAACACAATACTCAACATCTCAATCCCATACATGCTAAAGGACCTGGGTACAGACTTGAGATCGCTGCAATGGGTCATCTCAGGCTATTCATTAACCATAGCAACAATACTCATAACAGTGGGAAGGATTGGAGACATTTTCGGAAGAAAGAAGATGTTTATCACAGGCATGGTGGTATTTGCCATAGGCTCATTCATTAGTTCGCTTGCACCAAACGTGACCATACTCCTATTAAGCAAGACCTTGATCATGGCAGTCGGAGCAGCAATGACACTGACATCGGCGCTGGCGCTTGTGGCAGACACCTTCCAAGGCAGGGAAAGGGCAATAGCATTTGGGGTATGGGGTTCTGTTGCAGGTGCAGCAGCAACCATTGGCCCGTTGCTTGGAGGTTTCCTTACCACTTATGCATCCTGGAGATGGTCCCTCAGACTGAACCTATTTGTGAGCCTGATCGCAGTGACTGGCTCAATATTCATAACTGAGAAAAAAACAAAAAACATCAGGAAATTTGACTGGATAGGAGTCTTCCTGTCAGGTGCAGGACTCTTCCTCTTGGTTTTTGGATTTATAGAAGCAAGAAAATACGGCTGGTGGTGGCCGCTGCAAGAATCCGGACTGCCAATTTCAATAACGCCAATAATCCTTGCCACATCTGTCCTAATACTTGGACTTTTTGTTGTTCACGAGAGAAAGCTTGAAAGAAAAGGTGTAAGCCCGCTTCTCACAATGAGTGCATTTGCCAATAAGGGTTTCAGCATAGGATTGTTGCTCCTGCTTATCATGACATTCGGCCTGTTTGGAATATTCTTCCTTCTACCAATATACTTCCAAAATGTTTTGGGATATAGCGCGTTCAAAGCAGGCATAGTGCTACTGCCCTGGTCAGTAAGCCTGCTTGTATTCGGATTTGTGTCAGGATTCCTGGCAGCAAGGATAAACCTTAAATGGATTGTCACAGGAGGATTCGTGATACTAGGCATCGGTATCTTCAGCCTGACCAGATTCATAGGCCTTAGTGCGACGCCGCTGAGTGTTGCGCCATCATTGATAGTGATAGGATTAGGATTTGGCCTATGCACAGCGCAACTCAATAATGTAGTGATATCATCAGCGCCATTTGAGATGGCAGGGGAAGCATCAGCAGCAAGCATGACAATGAGACAAATTGGGGCAGGGACAGGTGTAGCAGTACTCGGCGCAATTTTTGCAAGTGTTTTCTTAACCGGGCTTTTTGCAGCAGTCAGTACTGACTCGACTATACCAAATCAGGAAAAGGCATCAATCATAGAAAACCTTAAGGACATCCAGGCTGGACAGCTGCAGCACACAATGACTTCCATGCCTTATGCTGAGGC
>JBDRIZ010000014.1:0-12596 GCA_043815525.1 Candidatus Woesearchaeota archaeon | reverse complement strand
ATTGATGCTCTCACCCCTGCTCTTGCTGCGAGGTGCACTACTGCAGTGATTTGATGCTTTGAGAAGATTTCTTTAAGCTTTGCAAGGTCCCTGATATCTGCCCTGTAAAGTATGAGCCTCTCGTGTGTCAGCCTTTCTGCCCTGTCCTCTTTTACCTTAGGGTCATAGTAGTCGTTGAAGTCATCCACGCAGACAACTTCCTCTCCATCGGAAAGGAGTCTCTTGCAGACATGGCTTCCGATAAAACCTGCTCCTCCTGTAACCAAGATTGCCATGGGTCTTTGGACACGAAAAGTTTATTTAAAGCTTTGCCATTGCCCAATCGCATGATCAGGAATCTGACTCGTAACACTGTCTTGGCTGAGAAATTCACTTTGTGCGCCTCTTCCTTATCAAAAGCTGTCGGGCTGATGTTCTCTTTTAGGCCAAGGACACTTGTTTTTGTGTTCAACAATCCAATCAGGCCAAGCCTGCACATGCTTTTTGTTTTCTTTCCAATTGATGTGGTCTGCCTTGATGCCTTGAAGCGCGTTGTCGCAGTAAAGGAAAAATTTAGGCCCTTCACTTTTTTTGGCAGCAATGTGTTGTGCAATTACATAATAGAGCTCCCTGCAGGAACAATAAAGAAATCGCGTACTATGATTGCTGACAATATTTTCTTCTAGATCCCTGGAATGAAACGTACAAGCCAGTTTCCTGCAGCAAGAAGTATAGCGAACTTGATCAGCTTGCCGATTAGGGACAATCCCATGAATTTCTTGAAGGGGTATCTTCCAGCTCCTACAACCACTGATATCGGCTCAATTGGGAATACGAAGATGTTACCTGCAAATATTATCCATCCTCCGTATTTTGTCAGCCAGCTGACGAACTTGTCGAAGCTTTTCTTGAATATTTTCATTACTGGCTTCATGCCTATCAGCCTGCCTATTCCGTAGTTGACAGCAAGTCCAAGAAGGTTTCCTGATATCACTATTGCTATCACAAGCGGTTTTGGGTAGTGCAGTTCGCTGTAGTAGATGAATACCACTTCTATCGGCAGGAAGACGAAGAACAGCGAGCCGAAAAAGCTTGCATACAGCAGCCCGAGCAGTGTTCTTTCTGCGAACTGGCCGTAGAGGTGGCTGTATACTGAGTATATTGGCCCGTACTGCTTGAGCCAGTTGATGAAGTGTTCCTGGTTGTAGTAGTACACAAGGTACAACACAAATAGTATTACGAAGAAAAGGAAGAACCTGTCAATTGAAGTTGTCTTGCCAGCCAATTCCTGCCTCTTTTCCCTGTGCTGTATCATAAGGTTTATAAAAGATTTGTGCATCTCAAAGAGCCAGTGGGGACGTAGTATAAGCCTGCTTTGCAGGGTACATCCTGGCTAGTATTGCTGGCTCCAGTTTCTGGAGCGATGAGCTGCAGAATGCAGCTATGATATTTGGTCTGTTGAGGCTTTTCGCTTCAATGAAGAGACCAGCCGGTCTGGGTTCAAAGAACGGCATGGCTCCGTTCACACGCCATGCTTCCTTCGGAGGCGTTTCGCGAAACAAAGGGGCAATGCCGATTGAGAATCCCAGCGTCCCCATGCAGGGGGCTCCGGTGACAAAGTCACTAGGAGCCGCCTTCGCCATCAACGTGCAAGAACGTTGAATCCCAGCGTCCCCACTTAATCATTGCCTGCTTATGCAAAAACTGTACAGGGAGACAAAGAGGATTTCTTCAGAGTATATTAGGAGCCTTGGGGGGGCGAGCGAGCACTCCATAGCCCTTGGTTTTGCTGTTGGGACCTTTGTTAATATTGTTGTGCCTGGAGTGAGCTTCCTCATTGCAGTAATTGTTATGTTCCTCTACAAGCCAATCAACAAGCTCTCTCTTTTTATTGCACTTGCGTTGTGGAATCCTGTGACTCTCGTGCCTGTGTATTTCCTCAGCTACAATTTGAGCAACATTTTTTTTGGCCCTCTGCCTGCGATGAGCATTGATTTTTTCACTTTTAGCAGTTTTTTCCACTTGTCAAGGACTCTGTTTCTTGGAAATCTTTTGATTGGGGGGATTATCTCTGTTGTTAGCTACTTTGCGGTGTTCTGGATTGTCATTTTTTACAGGCAAAGAAAGAAGCTGCAGTCCCTAAAACCAGTTTCTCTTCCTAAAAAAGAGGAGCATAACGACGCAAACAAGCAGCATTAGTCCTACCATTGCATAGAAGCCGTATAGGTTGTGCGACCCTGGCAGGAACTCGAAATTTGTGCCATATATGCTGCTGATGACTGTGAGAGGAAGCGCTATTGTGGCTATTACTGACAGCACTTTCATTATCTGGTTTGTGCTGTTGGAGACGCTTGACATGTAGACGTCGAATGCGTTCATTATTCCCTCGCGAAGGCTGTCTGTTGTGTCAGATACCCTTATGCTGTGGTCGTATATGTCCCGAAAGTATGGTATTGCCTCTTTGCTTATCGCTTCATGGCCGTTCTTTGCCAGCATTCCTATGTACTCTCTTTGCTGGTAGACTGCTCTTTTGATTTTTAGCACGTTTCGCTTCAGCTCAAGTATTGTGAGCAGCTGATTTGAGCTTGGGCCTGCTGTGACCTGCTCTTCGAGGTCTTCGACATTGTCTTCCAGGCACTCAAGTGCAGGGAAATAGTTGTCTATGTCTGTGTCAAGCAGTTTGTGGAACAGGAAGTCGTTTCCTTTGGACAGTAGCCTTGCGAGTCTGTCCTTGTTGCTTTTTAGGTTTTGGTAGAAGCTTACCTCTTTGTCGTGGCTGCTGATGACAAAGTTTTTTCCTATGAGAAAGTCCCTTTCCACCATTGCTGCAGCCTTGTCTTTGGCTTCTATGCCGTAGAATACGCAGAACAGGTAGTTTGGGAATTCCTCGATCTTTATTCTCGTGCGTCGCTTTAGTAGGTCTTCTTTTGTGAGTGGGTGTATCTTGAATGGCTTTTGCAGTAGCTCGAGCTCTTCCTTGGTCGGGCTGCTTATATCTATCCAAAGTGGCTTGTTTTTCAGCTCTGCCAGCTGTTTTATGTTCCCTCTTCTTACAGTCTTGTCCAAGTAAAATATGTCTATCAAGCCTGTTGACTTAGAAAACATATACTTTTAAATCTTACTGATTCTTGGCCGCTATGCGCTTTTTGCTGGGCCTTGGCGGCTGAATCGGTTCCCTGTAGCGCAGAACAAGTATTATCACTGCAAGGATTGCTATTCCTGCAGCTATGTAGAGGATATATATTTTAATCCATTCCCATGCCTTGCCCATCGCGTGCGAGCCAGTGGCGGTGTCTTCTATGCAGATTGTGATCTCTCCGCTGGTTGCTTCTGCTCCTGATTTGTCTCTTGCTTGGAATTCCACATATTCGTTTCCGACATATCCTGGCTCAGGTGTCAGTGTTGCGATGTCCCCGTCTATCTCGACCAGGAGGTGCTGTTGTTCTGTTGATGAGTATTGAAGTTTTTCCTTGTCCGGGTCGTAGAATCTTCTTGAGAGGTTCACAGCAAGGGGCGTGTTTTTCTTTAGGATTATGCCGCAGTCAACCTGCAGCCCTTCAATAATCGTTCTTAAGGAGTCTATTGTGGCGTCGATCTGTTGTCCTGTGATGTTTGTGTTTTCGATGATCTCTTGCCTGTTTGCCTCCAAGACCTGCACGAATTCGTTGTTTGACAGCACCTGTAGTGTTTTTGTGTTCACAACATTGCCGTCGCTATTATACCCGTAAATGCCGCCGTCAGCAACTTTGAGCATTGCATCCTGTTGATAAGTGGCCTGTGGTACTACCTGTAACGGCCTTAGCAGGTAAGCTACCCCTGCCATGAACAAAAGGATTATCAGCAGCCCCACAAGCAGCTTTGGCTTTGCTGCAAGCTTCCATATTATGAACACAGCAATGATTGCTGCAATCAAGTAGAGCAGGTATTTGTAGTAGGGTGTTATCCATGTCCTGAATCTCTGCACTCTTTGTTTTGCACTTTCAATTCCTGGCTTGAGGCTGGAGTATTTCTCTTTTAGGTAATCAAGTGCGCTCCGCGCTTCAGGCTTTTCAGTCGGCTCTTCTGTAATGTTTTCCTGCGGCGTCAGGTTGAACATCGAGTATCCTGGGGGCTTTGGCACTTCTTCTGGTTGCTGCTGCTTGTAGTACTGGTATCCAAAGTATCCCATTGCAAGAATCGCCGCTATGATGAATATGAGGAACAGAAGTGTTGCCATTGTTCTTTTTTTTGGCTTGATTGGCTTTTCCTTTTTTTCAGGTTTCTCTGGCGTAAGTTTTTCCGCCAGCTTCTCTCCAGGTATTTCTGGCTTCTTTGCTGGCTGTTTTGGAGCTCTTGGCTTTTTTGCTGCTGCGCCAAGCGCCAGAAGCAGTATCAGTGCCAGAAGCGCCCCAAGCAGGTACCACTTGTAGAGCAGCATGAAGTCAAGCATGCGCTTTGTGAAGTCTGATTTCTTTTCCAGCTTGATGTTGAGTGGGAAAACATATTCTGTTTCTGATCTTAGTACTAGTGTTGTCTCGTATGTGCCTTTTTCTGTATCGTTTGTCGGCCTTGTTATTACTGCAAGTTTTTCCGACATCCCATTTCCTATTGTGATGGTCTGCTGCCCGAGTCTTGCCCATTCCGGGCCATAGAGTATTGTTGTGTATGCTGCCTCTCTTTTTCCGGTGTTCTTGATTAGCACTTCGTTTGATTGCTCTGCATATTCAACAGCCAGTGTGAGTGGCTCTACGATTGGTGTATCGCAGTTGATTATGTCATATTGCACGAGCAGTGTGCTGTCAAGGCTTCCGATGACTGTTCGCACTTTGAGTTCTGCATTGTAGAGTCCTTCTTTTGATGTGTCAGGCCTTATGAATACTGTTGTTGTTTGTCCAGGAGAAAGGTGTATTGCGTCTGTTGAGAGTGCTGCAAATTTCTGTCTTGTCCTAATTTCGTAGCTGTTCGGTATCTCTGCCTGGTTCTTGAACTGCACAGGTATTATTTCCATCTGGCCTTTGCATATGGAGTATGTTCCGTTAAGCTGCTCGAATTCTGCTGTGGTGTCTGTTACTGGCTTTCCAAGATATGCTGCGTAGTCATAGCATGGCAGGATGTCGAGATAGTATGGTGTTTCTGCCACTGTTTCGCTGCCTTTTGCCTTGACAGAGAATGCTCCTTCAAATGTGCCGTATAGCCCGCATTCAGGCGTTACATACATGTAGATGCTCTTTGCCTGCTTTGGCTGCAGCACGAATGCTCCTTCTGATACTGTGGTATACTGTATAAGCTTGTCTGCCCCGACAGTGTACTCTTCCGGGAAGTCTCCTGTGTTCTGTATCACATATTCAAACACTGCTGTCCTGCATGGACAGCCAGAGTAGCTGTTCTGTTTTGGTGCGAGCTTGATGTTTTCGCATCTTGTGACCTCTTGCCATATGTCAAAGCTCTGTGCTGTTCCGCTGTCAGTCTGCAGTGTGACAGTGAGTTTCTTCTTGCCTTTGATGTTGCATGGCACTCTCCAGCTTAGCTGAACCTGTTGCTGCTCCCCGCTTTTTATCATGAATCTTGATGGGCTTGCTGTTGTCCAGCTCGCTGCCTCGCCGGAAAGGAGCACGCTGTAGGTGCTAGAAGTTGCTGACTGCATCACTGTTGTGCTGTCTATCCCGTCGACTATGTAGGTAACAGTTTCTTGTCCAGGATTTGTATTGAATAATGTGAAGGATATGCTGCCGCTCGTGCAGCTGCATATTGATGCTTGCTGTTGCGGTAATTTCAGGCCAAAAGATTCTGCGGCAAATGCACATTGTAGTGAAAGAATGATTGCCAAAACCAAAGTTGTTGTTGTCTTCATCTGTTGCACCAATGCCAATAGTGGTAACCGATTGGCATAAAAAAATATTAAAAAAATAGAAAAAGAAGGCTTAGTAATAACTCTTTTCCTTCTCTTCAGGACCGCTGTCTCCCTTTAGCTTGTTGAATCCTATAATCAAGCCCAGGATGACTAGCAGCACAACCAGGATGACTAGGCCTATCTCAAGTCCTCTCTTTATTCTTTCCCAGTTCATCTGGACTGCCTGGCCTGCAACCACGTTTGCGCTTAATGGTATCTGCTTGAGTGTCTCTTGTCCCAAGCTTACTGTCACGCTGAACATCTTCTGTCCTGCGCTTGCAGCTGGTTTTGCTGCGACATAGACAAATGCTGCCTTGGTCTCTCCAGCTCCGACAACTATGGTGTTGCTTGGGCTTACCCTGACATCTGCCCAGTCAGCTCCTTCAACGCTTAGTGTGTAGGTCCTGCTGTTTGATCCTGCGTTCGTTAGTGTAAGCGGGTAGACAACCCCTCCTGTGCCTATTGTCACGTCCTGCATAGTAGCTCCCACGCTTATGATTGTTTGAGGGCTTGTTGGCTGCGTGGTTGGCTGCCCTGGTGTGACTATTGGCTTGCAGAGGTCGCCTTCTGTTATCAGTATGCTTGTCTCAATAGAGTCTTCGTCGTATCCTTCGTTGTACTCCACCTTGACTGTCATGTCATATCTTCCTTGCTCTGCGCAGTTTGGGATTCTGAGGTATAGCTCCTCGCTTGTTGTTGAGTCTCCCTCATCAAGCTTGTCTACATAGTCAGATGCGCTTATTCCAAGGCCAGGTACTGATACCTTGATCTTTATTCCCTCTTCGTCCTTGTCTCCGTAATTCTTTATTCTGACTGTTGCAAGAAGTGCTCTTCCGGCCTGCACATTGTTTTCAGGTGAGAGTATGACATCTTTTATCTGGATGTCGTGCCTTGCGCCCTTGATGTTTAACAAGATGTTTGCCTCGTATGTTGGGCCTCTCCTGCTTCCAACTCTGATATGAAGGTCGTACTTGGCCTTGTCAGCGTTCTCAGGTATCTTTACTTCCAGGTCCTTGTACTCTGTGTCGTTTTCGTTCATGTCAAAAGTGCTTGTTGAATCAGATATCCTGACCCTGTCGTTGTACTCATAACCTAGAATGTCTGCAGCGACTTCAACATTTTCCTCTTCTTGGCTGGCGACAAGCTTCACTCTTATGTCAAGGGTTTCTCCCCTCTCGACAGCGAGCTGGTCTCCGTCATTGTAGACGTCGCCGTTAATCTTGACGTATTCAACACTGGGCAGTGCGTTCGCAAGCCCGCATACTGCAAGCAAAGTGACAAGCAGTGCCAAAAAAATTGTCTTTTTCATGTCCTATACCCCCAAACGTTTTGTTCGAAAATAACGAGTTTTAACCTCGTGAATATAAAATGTTGTCATTGGGTAATAGCAACTGATATATAAAGGTTTCGGATTTTTTCATACATCAGTAGCACTTATATTTGACTATTCAATAGTAATCACAACTTATATTTAAAGATTGTTGTGATTTACTATACGTTGTCGTCGGAAATTTCATCTTTTCACGACGAGCAGGTCCCTGTGCCTCACCCTGTGCATTCCGTCGTCGGTATTGATTGTCACTCTCATCGTGTAGACTCCCTCAGGCGCATCATTTGGTATCGCTATGATTGTTCCTTTGTGCAGTATCTGGTCTGCTGCAGGTCCGCTGAAAGGCCCTATCTTTCTTGAGACGCCAAGACCTTCAACTGTTATCCTGATTGTGCCTTTTCGCACATCCCACATCCCGATGTTGGCAAAGTTCAAGTCCACGTAAATCTCGTCTCCAGGATTTGTGACCTCATATATTTTGTTGTTCATCCGGATTGTTTGTATCTGCAGAGTCCTTCTTGGATACTTGTCTTTTGGCGGCAGTTTTACCTCGACGATAAACATCTGTTCGGTTGTGCATTCACCGTCAGTTGCCTGTATGGCAACCTTGTGCGCTCCAAGCTGCTCTTCTGCAGGCTGCCATTCAACAAGTCCTGCGGTGTTTATTGTCATTCCTTCCGGTGCCTGATTAAGCAGGTACTGGATTGTCTGTCCGTCGCTGTCCACTGCCTTGCTCGCGTATTTGTATACTGTAATAAATTTGTATGGGTCTTCCTCTTCCAGCACAGTTACTGGTTGGGTGATAAATCTTGGGCAGTCGTTCACATGTTCTACTGTCACCCTGAATGTGTCGCTGTCAGAGGATGTGCCGTCAGTGACCTGCAATGTGACATCTGAGTAGCCAAACTTGTCTTTTTGCGTTGTGCAGTCTATGAACCTGTTTGAGTCGATTGTGCAGTCAACTATTGTGCTATCAGTCTGGTAAATCACTTTGTATTCAAGGGAACTCTTTGGCGTGTCTATGTCTGTGGTGTATTGCCAGAGATCCACCAGGTTGTCATTATGCCCGCTGTCCTCCAATATCGACTGGTCTGGTATTCCCTCAAGCACCGGAGCATCGTCTACTGCTGTGACGATTACCCTGACTGTCCTCTCGTCCTTGTCGTTGTCAAGATCGTATAGCGATAAGAGTATTGAGTCGTCTCCGCTCATGTAAGCGTATGGTTTTATTGTCAGTAAGTCTGTGCCACTTTCAAATTTTGCCTCAAAAACTGCACTGCTTGCAAGCACTTTCCATCTTAGGTCTGATCCGCTGTCTTCGATATCGTACTTATAAGCTGCAAGATCAAGGCTTGCCTCCACATTTTCGCTTGTGACTATTGGGCCGATTGTTCCTGATATCTTTGGAGGATTATTTCGTATTGTAAGATTCACGTATTTTTCTCCTCCGCTGTTGTCAGTGTAGTTGAACGCGAATGTGAATAGCTGGCTTATTCCGAGGAATTCGTGTGTCGCAGGTATCGGAGTCAGCTTGTAATAGTACCAGTTGTCGCTCTCATCAGTCTTTATTAGTTCTGCTCTTCCTCCTGGAGGGCTGACAAGTGTTGATTTTGTGATTACATGAGGCACTATCCTGCCGTTGTTGTTTAGGTCTGTTACCTGGAATTTTGCGTACAGGTTCTCTCCCCTGTAAAAGTCGTAGTCCTCATTCATGTACATCGAGTCATTATATGTTTTCAATTCAACAATTTCGTATCTGTGGCGCAAAACCTCATAGCTGTAGTATGGGTAATCGTCAAGGTCTGCATAGAATCCTGTTTTTTCTGCTGTTGCGTAGACAGT
This sequence comes from Candidatus Woesearchaeota archaeon, assembly GCA_043815525.1. Lineage (GTDB taxonomy): Archaea > Nanobdellota > Nanobdellia > Woesearchaeales > JAZDKJ01 > JAZDKJ01. The sequence continues at coordinate 3,576 of JBDRIZ010000014.1, read as the reverse complement.
ATGGTTCCCAGGGCTTCCCGCAGGGTAAATTATGGTGCATGCTCCTGTGATGCTGTCTGTCGTGCATGTTCCATAAAGAGATTTGCTTTTGTCGTAGAGTTTCACAAGCGCACCAGGTACATTTCCACTTTTTTCACTTACCTTTATGCTGCATGCCTGTTCTGAGTCCTCCACTACCTTGTCAAAGCATGATATTGCACTGATATTAATCTGCTTGACTGCCTTGCATTCAGAGTTGCAGTCTCCTGTACCTGGCAAGACTCTGTCGCATTCATCGTCTGCTGTGCATCCGCTTCCTGCTCCGCAGATTTCGCTGTCAGCTAATTCGCAAGTTTCGTCGCATTTATCTAATAGATACTTTTTGCCGTATGAATCGCAAGTGGCAATTGTCGCTCCTGGCTGGATGCCTTCGCACACAACAGCAGCTCCGCATGTGTTGCTGCATTTCTGCACGTGCTCGTAGCCGCTTCCGTCTTCCCTGCAGTGATTGTATGTGCTGTCAGGCATGCAGTAGTACTCGTGCTCGTATCCCCATTGGCCATCCCGCATGCATACCTTGTCTTTTGTGTTTTCGCACACGCAGCCATTGCAGGTGTCTTTTGTCAGGGCGTTTCCGTCATCGCAGTCAGAGTCTTTTGCGCATTCTGCTCCGCATTTTCCCCTGACACATTTAGCGATGCTGAATTCATCGTAGCTGCAGCCGCAATTTGTGTTGCAGCTTCCTTCGCCATCCCGTGTCGACAGTTTCTTTCCGTCGCACTTCTCTGTTTCCTGTCTGCATCCTGCGTTGTCTTCTGTGTTTGGCTTTTCGCATTCCTCTCCGAATGTTATCTTGCCGTCTCCGCAGTAGTCAAGCAGTGTGTGCTCGCACATGCAGCTGTTGCATGTGTCTGTTGTATGGGTATTGTTGTCGTCGCAGTCACTATCAATTGAGCATTCTGCTCCGCAAGTTCCTGCAACGCAGTAGGTTGCTGGTGTTGGCGCAATGCATTGTGCCATATTTTCTGTGCATGCGCAGTTGTCACAAGTGTTTTGCACAGAGTCAGTCACAGTTATCTTGTCCTTGATCCTGTTTTTGTTAAAGTCCACAAGCTGTGTGCCCTCGCAGTAATCATAATAGCATTCGCTGCAGCTGCTTTGAGGGCAGTCCTTGTTTTCAGCGCATTCTGCTCCGCACTTGCCTGCAACGCACTTGGGGCTGCTGAAGCTGTCTTGGACGCAGCCGCATGCGCTATTGCAATTGCCATAGCTGTCCCTCGTTTGAAGCTTTGCGCCTACGCACTGCTCGCTTGCCTGGGAGCAGTACTGGTTGTTGTCTGTGTTTGGATATTCGCACTGCTCGCTTGAGCTTTTTATTCCGTCACCGCAGTATGGTTGGCACGCGTGCTTGCAGCTGCATGTTGTGGTGTCGCACGTGTCTGTGGTGTGCTGGTTTCCGTCATTGCAGTCGCCATCAGAATCGCACTCTGCTCCACAGCTTCCCTGTATGCAGACTGCGGTGTCAAATGAATCGTATACGCATCCGCAGATGCTGTTGCAGTTTCCGTAATAATCCCTGGTCTGAATTTTTTTGCCTGCACATTGCTCTGTTGATTGGCCACAGTACTGGTTGTTATTAGTGCCTGGTAGCTCGCACTGCTCATTGTTGTTGACTGTTCCGTCACCGCAGTAATCAATTGAGGTGTGCTTGCACGAGCAGCTGGCCAAGTCGCAGGAATCAGAGGTGTAGGCGTTGCCATCATCGCAATCTGAATTTGTTGAACACTCAGCGCCACAACTATCCTTAACGCATTGCGCAGTTCCAAAAGAGTCATAAGAGCAGGCACACTGGCTGTTGCAGTTGCCATAAGAATCTCTCACAGCTTTCTTTGTTCCGACACACTGATAAGCAGATTGTGAGCAGTATTGGTTGTTGCTTGTGCTGGGTCGCTCACAAGTTTCACCATTATTGATATTACCATCGCCGCAGTATGCTATTTGCGTGTGGTCGCAGATGCAGTTGCTGTTGCACTTGTCTGTCGTGTGCTGGTTTCCGTCATTGCAGTCGCCATCAGAGTCGCACTCTGCCCCACAACTGCCCTGAACACATGTAGGTGTGCTGAAGCCATCATCCGCGCAGTTGCAGGAGCTTGAACAACTGCCAAATGAGTCTCTGCTGCTTGTCTTTGTCCCGCTGCATTCAGTAGTGCTCTGCCTGCAATTATTGTTATTCGCCGTGCTCGGCAATTCACAAGCTTCATTACTATTGACTATTCCATCACCGCAAAAAGCGATAGAAGTATGAACGCAAATACAGTTGCTCTCGCAAGTGTCTGTTGTCTGGCTATTGCCATCATTGCAGTCAGCATTTGTGGAACACTCAGCTCCGCACTTGCCCTTTACGCATTGCGCAGCATTAAAATTATCATATGCGCAACCGCAAGCGCTATTGCAGTTTCCAAAAGAATCCCTTGTCTGTATCTTATGGGAAACACACTGCTCAGCGCTCTGGCTGCAATAATTGTTATTTGTCGTGCTGGGTCTCTCACAAGACTCGCCATTGTTCACAATCCCATCCCCGCAGTATGCTGTTGATGTGTGCTTGCAGGAACAGCTCGAGAGGTCGCATGAATCAGTAGTATGGCTGTCACCATCATCACAATCATTGTTAGAATCACAAGCTGCACCGCAACTGCCTTGTATGCATTGCGCAGTGCCGAAATTATCATACGTGCAACCACAACCACTGTTGCAGTTCCCATAAGAGTCCCTTGTCTGGGTTTTTGTCCCAGAACATTGCTTGGCTGACTGACCGCAATAATTATTGTTGGAAGTGCTAGGCCTCTCGCATGCCTCTCCATTATTCAAAACACCGTCACCGCAGTATGTTGTCTGTGTATGCTCGCAAACGCAATTGCTGCTGCACTTGTCTGTTGTGTGCTGGTTTCCGTCGTTGCAGTCGCCGTCAGAATCGCACTCTGCTCCGCAGCTTCCCTGCACGCACTGCGCAGTTCCAAAAGAGTCATAAGAGCAGGCACACTGGCTGTTGCAGTTGCCATAAGAATCTCTCACAGCTTTCTTTGTCCCGACGCATTGGTAAGCGGACTGAGAACAATACTGGTTGTTTGTGGTGCTTGGATTCTCACAAACCTCATTGTTATTGACTGCGCCGTCACCGCAATAAGCAGTAGCAGCATGCTTGCATGAGCAGCTGCCAATATCGCAAGTGTCTGTTGTGTAGCTATTGCCATCATCGCAATCGGAATTCGTCGCGCAGGTAGCGCCGCAACTGCCTTTCACGCACTTTGAAGCGCCAAAAGCGTCATCTACGCACTGGCAGCTTGAGCCGCACGAGCCATATGAATCCCTGCTGCTTGTTTTCTTGCCATCGCACTCTGTTGTGCTTTGCTTGCAGTTGTTGTTGTTTGCTGTGTTTGGCAATTCGCATGCCTCGTTGTCGCTTATCTTGCCGTCTCCGCATACTGCATGCCACTTGCACTGGCTGTCGCAATTCCCCTGACCAGGCGCAATTCCGTCGCATTCATAGTCTGCTCCGCAGTTGTGCTCGCATAGGTTTACTTTTGAGTATCCGCATCC
>JBDRIZ010000013.1:0-2827 GCA_043815525.1 Candidatus Woesearchaeota archaeon | reverse complement strand
ATCTTCGCTGTGATGTCTCTTGCCTTGCTGTATGGAGGGCTGACGATTAGGCATAGGAATGAGCTTGAGGAGTTTTCAAAAGTCTTTTCAGAGATAGTCCAGGCTGTGCTCTTGATTGTCCTGGGAATTGTTGTGTCCATTTCTGTGTCTTTTGAACTTGTTTTCTATTCCCTGATAATTTTTTGCCTTTACCTTTCCTTGAGATACCTTGCTGTTGCGTATTTGTTGAGGGAGCACGAGCTCCAGGAGAAGGAGAAGTGGCTTGTCACTTTTGCTCCTTTGGGCATTGTTGTCGCTGCTCTTGCTTTGTCTTCCTTTGTTGTTTCCGCTTTGTTGCATTATTCCATCCAGGTGGTTGTCTTGTGCATTGTCTACAGCCAGGTCCTTTCCTTGGTTGTGCACACCACTAGGGTGAATTCATGATTTTTCTTGGTCCCGGGGGCACTTCTGGCCTTGGTTATGAATCTGCGCTGCAAAGCTACAAGAAAGATGGTTTCTCTGCCATGGAGGTGGAGTTCACTTATGGGGTGAGGATGGGTGTTTCTGAAGCGAAAAGTATTGGTGCTTTGGCAAGAAAGCTTGGGATTAGGCTTTCTGTGCACGCTCCGTACTACATAAACCTTGCGTCTCTCGACAAAACAAAGGTTGAAGCCAGCAGGAAGCGCATCCTTGACAGCTGTGAGCGAGGCAATTTTCTCGGAGCTGACTACATTGTCTTTCATGCAGGTTTTTACCAGGGCCGTGAACCAAAAGATGTCTATTATTTGATTAGGCAGCAGATTTTGGAAATGCAGCAGATTATCAACAAAAAGGGTTGGCGTGTCATCCTTGCCCCTGAGGTCACAGGTAAACCTACACAGTTTGGCGACATTGATGAGCTCCTGGCATTATCAAATGAGACTGGCTGCTCTTTCACTGTTGATTTCTCTCATTGGATCGCAAGGGAGCAGGGCAGGATTTCCTATGCTGAAATGTTCAAGAAGCTAAAGTTTGCAAGGCACATCCATGGCCACTTTTCTGGAATAGATTATTCTGCAAAAGGCGAAAGGAAGCACGTGCTGACTCCTATTTCTGAAATAAGGAAATTGCTCAATGCTGCAGTCAGGTCAAAAAAGAGCCTCACAATAATCAACGAGAGCCCTGACCCGATTGGTGATAGCAGGAAGACTGTACAGGTTTTGTCTCAAATTTATGAATAATTTTTTAACACAACGTTAAGTATTGGAGGCATTTCTATCGCTTGTTTCAATTGTGGATTGAGTTCATACAGCACTTGAAGATTCATACCATACTTTTTACTGATTCTAGTAATCACCGTGTCTTTTGCAGGTGGTAGTTTGAGCAGTTGTCCTTTTTTCAGCATATCATTGGGTTTTATGCCATTCCACACTCGGATTGCTGCAACGCTTACACTATTATTTTTTCCGATTTTCCATAGGGTGTCGCCACTTTTAACCTCAACTATCTTTCCATAACCAGTTTCGTAGGGTTTTATCAACACTTGCTCTGCTGCAGGTTGTCCCAGGATGTGTTTGTACTCCTCACTCAAAACTTTCATGATACCATATGTGCCATACAAATGTGCCATGTTTTCTATTATATCGGATAATTTTTTATTCGGATTTTCTATCTCTTCCCAGTTTTTTGCGAGGTATTTTGATTCTGAAGCCCAACCTCTTGCAAGCGATGGGTAATCCAATTTTTTTGTATTGTTTTGTGTGCGATATCTAAAAGGTTTATATGAATTGTAAGCTGCATTTGCCACTGCAAGACTTCCAAAATCGTTTAGCAAGTCCCTCACATGCTCCGCTGATTTTCTTGCTGCAATAATGAAATTAGTGGCATCAGCATAGTGGATTCTTGGTTCTTCATTGCCTCTTACAAGTATGGCCTCGAGTCCATATCCTCTGCCAGTTCGCTCTGTCCATCCTAGAGCTCCTATCGCGTTTGCACTGGATATTTCGTTTTTCCAGTATGTCTCTTTCATTCCTAGTGCTATTATGAAAAGTCCAGGCAGGCCATGCCTGGCAGCTTCGTATTTCAATTGAGGAATGATTTGCCTGATTCTATGAAGCGCAGCCTCAACATCCTTGCTAACGTCTCCTGGTACGCCCTTGTTGGCAAAGGTTTTTCCATTGCTGTGGCTTCTTATGTATTGTCCTATTTCTGATTCTGCGATTTTCAGTGGCTCATTTATTAGAAGATTTGCAAGTTCTTCTATCTGCTCTCTTGTGGATACAGTGTGAATGTCAAATGTGTGCTTCGTTCCGCTGGTATATACTGTTCTGGCGATTTCCTCAAGACTGCTCTGTGCTGGTTTTATTTTAGAATCCTCTTGATTTGGCAGGGCCTGCACAGCTTCCTTCTGCCCATTATATGGCTGGATATCTGTCTTGATAGGCTGGCTGGCTGGTTTTTCCTGCAAGATTTGTTCGATTGATTCTGGCTCTGTGGTGCTTGGAGGTAATGCTTCTTTCTCTTGTATGTTGTTTCGTGCTTCGTATACAGAATGTCTCAAGAAATGTCTGCGGGTATCGTCTACATAACATAATGCGCCAAACGCAGCCAACACCAATGAACTTACAATAATTTTATTGGAATTCTGTGCGAAAAAGTTACGCTTTGGCAGGACTGTTTCGGGTCTCCGAATGTAGGTCTCCCGTCCCTCTCTGGATACTTGTGTCCAGTCATCCATTTTCTATCAGTTTCCTCACAGCATATTCCACCACATGGCTCTTGTTTCGGAATAGTCCGCTCTTTAGCGCAGCATCTATCTCATGGAAAGTCTTCTCGTCTATTGATATGCTCAGCTTGTGTTTCATATTCT
>JBDRIZ010000012.1:0-2464 GCA_043815525.1 Candidatus Woesearchaeota archaeon | reverse complement strand
AGCATCCTCAACAAGCTTGCTTATAATATGGATGCAGAGAATGTGGGCTTCCTGTACCCTTGCAGTGTTGGGTTCTGTGATCAATATCTCAACATCCGCCTTTCCCCTCAAGGCTCCGCCGGAACTGCCAAGCAGGCTCATAGTTGATGCACCAAGTGATTTTGCCTTTTCAAGAGCCTTGATAACGTTCCTTGAGTTGCCGCTGGTGCTGATGCCTATTGCAACGTCACCCTTATTGCATAGCGCCTCAACCTGCCTTTCAAAAACACTCTCAAAACCGTAGTCATTTGCAATAGCAGTGGCACTTGAAGAGTTGGCTGTCAATGCAATTGCAGGCAATGCCCTGCGCTCTTTCTCAAACCTTCCGACAAGCTCTGCTGCAAAATGCTCTGCATCAGAGGCGCTGCCGCCATTGCCGAAAATGAGGACTTTTCCTTTTTTTCGATAACAATCAAAAATGCTTGATGCTGCCGCTGCAATATCTTTGGTATTTTTCTCGACTAAAGGCTTCATGGCAAAATGCTCATCAATCAATTCCTTTATTCTGCTAATCATCTTCGAAGCACCTTGGATACGGTTTTCATAACATCATCAACTGATATTGCCTTCATGCATTCTTGATATTCTTTTGAACTTTTTGCAAAAAGGCAGTCAGGAACCTCTCCCTTATGCACATTTATGCAAGGGCTATACTTGCAAACACTTCCTTTGTATACATAACTGCAAAGCTTGCCAAACGGGCCAAACCTCTCAGGAAGATTGGGTCCAAACAGGCCAACAGTAGGTATACCCTGGCTTGCAGAGATATGCATAGGACCTGAGTCATTTCCGACAAATAGGTCAAACCTTTTTGCAAGGCAGAAAAGCTGCGGCAGGCTGGTTTTTCCTGCGAGATTCAGGCCAGGAACCCTCATTTTTCTTATTATCGAATCAAATTCAGCAACCTCAGATGGGCTGCCAACAAAGACTATCTTTGCATTGTATTTCCTGGAAAGCAAATCTGACAGCTCAGCAAACAAAGGCCACTTCCTGCAATGAGATGATTCAGCAGTCCCGGCTCCGACGCCTACGACAAAATCAGTCTTGCTGATTCCATTAGCATTCAGAAGTTTTTCAACAGCTACCTGATCAGATTTGCTCCAATGCAGCGCCACAAGCATTCCAACCTTCACTTTGGCTCCGGCAGCATTTACAAGGTTTGCAAAAACATGAGCAACATGCTTACAGTCATCATAAGGCACTGTCCTGTCATACAGCGATGCCCTGACATTATGGCTAAAACCAATCCTATAGCCACCAACAAAATAGCTGATAATCGCAGAAATATTCAGGTATTCCTCGAAATCAAGCACGACATCAAAGGAGTGCGAAAACATAAACCTACAAATCGGGAAAAAACCAATATCCACACAAAGAATCCTGTCAATGAAAGGCTGCTTATCATAAACCGCCCTATTCCTGTTAGTGGTCAGAACAGAGATTGCACTTTTCGGAAAAGCCTTTTTTATGCCAGCTATCGCGGGAAGTGTGCATATGCTCTCTCCTATACCCCACAGCTGGATAACGAGAATTGACCTCTTCTTTCCCAAGACATGACCTCTTCGAAAAAAAGCAAGAAAAAGCACAAGGAAAAACCCCACGCACTTGTCAACATACTTGATGAGAGAAACTTTCACTTCCTGGCACCTTTCAGGGCAACCTTGCGCACGACTTCCTCAATCCTTTTCTCGACCCTTTTTGTGGACCTGTAATTATAAAAACTTACACCCACCAAAACCATGAAACCTATGATAATGAAAAAGTCAAGCCTGCGCGCCATGTTCAAGACATCCCCTATGAAAAAGTCGAGGACTGTTGGCACAATCGAGACAATAATGAATCCGAGCCAAAGCACGAACCAGAAAGCAGCCTGGCCGACAGAAAGCTCCTGCCTCTTGTGGTATAAAAAGGTCAGATACATCATAAGCAGACCAAAGCAAATACCAAATATTTGAACACCTGAAATCAGCCCCGCCATTTTAACCTCCACAAAAGCATATTCATCACAATACAGATACCATCAATAATTGTTGTGCCTTTGTACTTATCCGAGTATATAGTCTTGATTGGCAGTTCCACATACTTAAGTTTTGCCTTGCCAATGTTTGCCACCATCTCAGACTCCATGCTATAGTCTGTGGCATTCCACCTAATCTTTTTGTAAGCCTGTGTGGTGAAAGCTCGAAACCCGCACTGAGTGTCCCTGATTCTTGTCTGAAAAAGTATGCCCTGTGCCTTGTTAATGAACCAGTTACCGAAACGAAACACAAGAGGCATCCTCCAGTTGAGTCTGCGATAACCAAGCACAATATCAGAATGGGCAAGGGCTTTAATGAAACGCGGGATTTCAGCAGGGTCATGCTGGCCGTCAGAATCCAGGACAATGATTTGCTGCGCACCTGTCTTTACAGCAAAGTCACAGCCT
>JBDRIZ010000011.1:0-2082 GCA_043815525.1 Candidatus Woesearchaeota archaeon | reverse complement strand
GAGATTATCTCGCAGATGTCATTCTTCTGGATGTTCAGCTCGATCTTTACCTGCTCGAGCATGTGCTCTATCTCAGCATAGTCAACCTCCTTTGGAAGAATCCCTCGTGCGTAAGGAACATTAAAAGCAACCTGCTCAGCGTCCTGGCGCTTCTCAGCCTCGATGAATATGTAGCCCCTCATTCCGTGCGGCCTGACAATCGACAGGACATTCAAGCCTTTCTTTTGAGCATTGCTTGTAATAAAATCCATCACCTGGTCTTCACGGTTTGCAGTGGTCCTCAACGCAAATATGTGGGTTTCCATCTTAAAACAACAGCTGCCTTATCAGCGTAATCACGAATCCAATAAAACCAATTATTAGAATGCCAAGGCCTGAAACTTTCACGATAGTCTTGAACTCGAAACCTGTAGGTTTTTTCGTGACCTTAAGCACCCTAAGGCACTCCATCGAAAATCTCTTGAATCTCTGAAACAGAGAACGATTCTCAGACTCCATATCAATCAAGGAACTCTATGCCCAGTTCCGCCTCTATAGCTTTCTTGTTTTCCCCATGACTGTTGCTCGAATGACCGAGTATCTGGGATGACTTGACTCCTGTCACGATAAGCATCACTCTTATAGTCTTTTCCATGTCCTCATAAAGCTGGGCGCCCCAGATAATCCTCGCATCAGGGTCCAGCTTCTCTGAAATTATCTCCACAACCTTTTTTGCCTCATCAAGCGTCATGTCAGGTCCGCCAACGACATTGATCAGCGCTCCGTTGGCGCCGCTGATTTCCACGTCCAGGAGCGGATTGCTGATGGCCTTCTCGACTGCCTCGACAGCGCGGTTGTCAGTGTCGCTTTCACCAACACCAATTAGTGCCACTCCGCCATTCTGCATTACTGCCTTTATGTCTGCAAAGTCGAGGTTGATTAATCCTGCTTTTGTCACAAGCTCTGCTATGCCTTTCACAGCATTTGTCAGTATCTCATCGGCAACCTTGAAGGCTGTCTGTAAAGGCAAGTCAGGCGCAAGCTCAAGGAGCTTGTCGTTTGGAATCACGATAAGCGTGTCAACGATCTGCTCAAGCTTTTCCAGGCCTACAACAGCGTTCTCATAGCGCCTTCTGCCCTCCATTGTGAAAGGCAGAGTGACCACAGCGACAGTCAGGGCCCCCATTTTCTTCGCGATTTCTGCGACGACAGGGACTGAGCCTGTTCCTGTGCCCCCTCCCAGACCGCACGTGATGAATACCATGTCGGCGTGGGTAAGAGCCTGCTTTATCTCATGCTCTGCCTCGCGCGCAGCTGCCTCGCCAATCTTGGGATCAGCTCCTGCACCAAGGCCCTTTGTAGACTCCTTCCCGAGCAAGATTTTCTTGTCAGCAGTGGTGTACAGCAGGTCCTGCGCATCAGTATTTAGGGCCACTGTCTCAGCGCCAACAATCCCAACTTCAGTTATCCTGTTGATGGTGTTGTTTCCGCCGCCGCCTGCGCCGATAACTTTTATCGTCGCCTTTTGCCTCGTAAGTATCTCTTCAAGCTCTGCATCAACAGCACTTACCTGGATGCCTTGCTCCTCTCCTCTAATGACTGGACCCTGCATCTGACACCTAAAAACACTTCAAAACTTATATTTAAACTTATTGAAAATCAGGAAGCTATGTTGAAAGCCACAGCTTTTAATCCGGCAAGCTCCTGCAGCTTCTTTGCGAGCTCGTCTTCTGCCTCCTTTGGCAGCTTTTTCTCAAGAGTCACCACAAGGCCTGACTCTCCAATTTCCAGGCTTTTGACATCCAGCTTGTAGTGCCACTTGAGCAGCGCTTCTGCCTTCTCTTTCTGGTCTGTAACTATCCTTTTGACACTTACTTTGTAGACAAGGGTTTTGCCTGCAAGCTGGTGGTTGAAGTCAACAATTGTCCTTCCGCCAGTAACAGTCCTGACAATTCCGATTATGCCGTCGATGTTCACCTGCAAGCCAGGCATAGGCACCACCTTCTCCTTGGTGAATTTTGAGGTGGGAATCAGCTGTATCATCTTCGCAGACTTCTTTCCGAAGCCTTCCTGTGGGGGAATTTCTATCTCGTATTCCCCGAC
>JBDRIZ010000010.1:0-2392 GCA_043815525.1 Candidatus Woesearchaeota archaeon | reverse complement strand
GGAGACCTTGAGTCCTGCATGGCAAGGATGAACCTTGTGCTTGTCCTGACAAAGGATGTCAAGTGCTTTGGCGAGACAATGCCTGTCAAAGGCAGGATGACAGACTGGAACCCTTGGAAGTACCTGTTTGAGGAAGACTGAATTTTTTCTTTTTTTTTGAAAGATTTTTGTATTACCTGCCACAAGATTTATAAAATACATAGTATTTCTTTGTAATACAATGGAAGTCGTCACTGTCAAATTCCAGGAGGATATACTAAAGCGAATTGACGAAAGCATTACAAGGCATAACTACAATTCGCGCACAGAGTTCATCAGAGAGGCTGTAAGGGATAAATTGGAGTCACTATCGCGTGAGCAGCTGGTAAGGGAGTTCATGAAGTACAAGGGAAAAACGAAGAGAAAAACCACAGATGAAGAGGATGAGGCAATTCGCCAAAGGATAGGCAGGGAAATACTTGAGAGAATTAAATGACATCTTCTGGTTTCTTTGTGTTTGCTCCCATTTTGATGAAATGCTTGTCTCTTGAGACTATAATTGCACTATGACGTCTTGCTTGTAGACAGAAAAGTGCATCTACAAAGGGAACGTTCCTTTGCCTATGCAATATTCTTGCCTCCAAAATATCTTCTATATCAGTTGGTATCCCCTGCAGAATTTTGAGTGCATCTAGGATTGAAAGCATGGACTCGATATCCTTTCTTGAAGGACTTTGCCTTAGCTCAGCTGCCAATTCATCTGATATCAATATTCTATCGCTACGAAACAGAACCTTCATAAAGAAACCTGATGCCAACTCACAGAAATCCTTATCGCCAAGCCTGCCTTGACAGAAATCATTCCATATGCACGTATCTACTAGATATACATGTGGCACAAATTCTTTTTTCTGCACACACCATTAAATGCCTTTGCCAGAAAATATCGCAATAATTTCGAAAACTAAGAAAAAACATGCTTAAGGAATTGCTTTAAACTGTAAAGATCGAGCTAATGCCTGTCAAAACATGCAATGTGACGAAAAAGACCAATAATTCTTGGGACACATGCTTAAAAACTGTGCATTTGTCTTCGAATTGAGACAACGCAAAATCCTTATTGTTTTAGCACTTTCCAGTCCTAAAAATAGCGGGGTGGAATGAATGAAATCATTATTTCTGTTGATTGGGGCAATTCTTGCAGTTGCCTTTGTTGCAGCACATGAATCTCCTGAACTGGACAACCAACTGTTCTTTGTAGGAGACACAGCAGAAGGAGTAGCATACTACAACCCCTGGGAGTTCAAGTTCAAGGCATGGGACCTTGAGCCACGCACCTGGTTTACCCTTATAGGCAAGATGGGTGATGATGTGGTGTGCCTTGGCACAAAGAAGAGCGACTGCGAAGGTCATGTAAGGATATGCGGAGACCTTGAGATGTGCATGAGCAAGATGGAGATTGTGCTCATGCCAACAAAAGACGTCAAGTGCTTTGGCGAGACAATGCCTGTTCGAGGAGAGATACTGGACTGGAATCCGGAGCTAGTTGAGGATTAATTTTTTTTTCTTATTATCAGAGACAATTCTTTTGCCAGAGAAAACCGCCAATGCTTAAGACAACTAATCCTTGCCAGCCAGCACTTTCTTTGACGCGAACAAAGTTTGCTTAACCAGTTGAACAAGCTCTTTGCACAAGTTGTCTTCAAGCGACAGGCTTGTTCCGTACTGCATCAGCTCCCTTATTGCCCTGCTTGCGATTCCAGGATTATCCTGTTTTGCATTGGCAATCTTGCACAAGACGTCTGAGTCAAAATCAATCTTGCCATCCTCAACAAGAGATTCTATCAGGCTAAAAGTGCATTCCTGGTTGTGCGACTCATAACCTTGCTTTATGCAAATGGCAAGAAGGCAATGATACATTGAGTAGAAGGCAGTGCTTGCACTGATGTCAGAAAAACCACTCTTTTGAAGATGCTGTGTTGCAAGGAGATAATGCTCTGCTTTCGCTATATGCAGGTCAGCCTCCTTTCTGTTCGGAGCAATCTTCAATAGCCCTTTGTGGACTCCAGCCTTTGATTCCTGCAAGGCTTTTCTTAGGCACCAATCCACCTTATTCTTTGCATGACTCATTTGACTAAACTGACCAATTTGTCTTCACCAAACGCAACAATACCACGCATGGCTGCACAGACAACTTTATCAAGTTTAGCCAGATTATTCCGAAAATCCTCCGGACTTTGGAAAATAGGATGCAATCTCTTTGGAAGAATGCTGTTCAGCATATTTATCTCTTTTTTTAGGTTTTCGAACCGTTGCTGGTCTGTGACGAAAAGCACGTCGACATCGCCAGCCTTGGACTGCTTAATCAATACCGAGCCAAAGATTAGAGCAAGGTTTGCAGAGCGGATTTTTT
>JBDRIZ010000009.1:0-10571 GCA_043815525.1 Candidatus Woesearchaeota archaeon | reverse complement strand
ATATTCATCATTCTGGGATTTGTTGCCATGACATTCGCGGCATTTCTCGTATACGTAAAGGTTTCTGAAGACGACAATGATATGGAGATCGCACTGCAACGCACACTTTCCTCAAACCCAGACTCTTCTGCAATATCAATACATATCAACGAGTGCCTGAACAGTGCTGCAGCAAGCAGCATAAGAAGGTTCCAAAACCAAGGAGGCTACTTCGACCTGTCAAACCCACTGTGGTACGAGAGCAGGGGCAGCACAAAAGTTGCATACGGGCTAAAGCACACAGTAAACCTCATACCAACAAAGGAGGCAGCAGAGATAGCTATAGCACAAGACATAAAAGACCAGATGGAAGGCTGCACACTCCCAACATTTCCAGACTCCATAATAGAAGAGACAGGAGAAAAGAGCGTCACAATGCATCTGGCAAGCGATACAGCAACAGTAAACCTAGACTACCCACTAAAGATAAGAAAAGGCCAGAAACAAATAACAATATCAGACTTTGAAACAACAGTACAGGCCAATCTTGCCGGAGTACTGCAGCTTGCAAGCAACATAGTCAATCTTGCGAAAAGCGAAACAAGCCAGCTAGACCTGTCCACCCTTGATTTCTCCTGCAGCACAGCCATGGTGTGCATTGAAGAAAACAGATTCATAAAAATTATCAAGTACGATGAACCAAGCAAAATATTCCAGTTTGCCATAGAAGACGACATAACACCAAACAGCTGCAGCAGCATGTTCAGGATCCAGCAGGGGGTCTGCGATGCATAAGACAATACTCATCATACTAATACTCGCAGCGCCAGCCTATGCATATGTAGATGACGACCACGACGGTTATGGTGATGATGAAGACACCAATCTTTTTGACATGTGCCTGGGCACACCAGAGGGTTCAATAGTGGATAGGTATGGCTGCTCATGCATGCAGAAGACTCTCGCAGACTGCAGCGGCGAGTGGTGCTGCCAGCAAAACCCAGACCCTTGCATTGACGACTGCGCTGAAGATAACTTTTCTGCTGTCTGCACTTTCGAGACACAGCTGAACTACTGCGGCCAGTACAGGGATTGCCCTGACGACGGATGCTTCTCAACGCAGTTAAGCTTCTGGATTGACTACCCGCAGGACGGCCATGACTACTGCGAGAACGGGATATGCATGCAGCACACATGCGAGCCAACAAACCTGCTTTCCGGAGAATTATGCGACTACCAATACTGCAACAAGAGATACGGCGAAGGATACTGGTGCGGAGACTATGCAGAGTTCAGGATGCAATGCGGCAGCACAGGCACGCTCATGCAAGAATCAAACTGCAACAGAAACAGCAACTCACCAGGGATTTGCATCAGCTGCGCCTCAACCTGCACAGACACAGACGAAGGCTCAATATTCATAAGAGGCACAGTAACTTTCGCAATCAACCAGATGTATGACACATGCCAAGAAGACCTTCTTGTTGAATGGGAATGCGACGGAATTGGATCAGCAAACTCAAAGACAGTCAATTGCGCAGACTACCAAAGAATGTGCATGGACGGAGCGTGCGTGCCTCTGCCAACAGGCGACCACGGGCAAATGTGCGACGAGACAGGCAGCTGCAGCACAGACCTGGAATGCATGCAAACAATAGCAGGAATAGAAAGGTGCTGCAATGCCGGGGAATGCCCCTCATATGAAGGCTGCATACAAGAAGGGGGCATAGCAACAATCCTTGGCAGGGAATACATCTGCAGAAAGGCTGAACTTATAGACAAAGAGGCTGCAGAAAGCCTCTGGTGCAGCATAACAACAGACTGCCAGGGAACAGCTGTTCTTGCGCTTTCAGACTTTGGCCACGCATCACTGCCTGGACAGAACCCTGACTTCAGCCACACGCTGTGCTGCCAAAGCACAAGCCACACTCTAACAACAAGCGGCAACACAATAATGAGTCTCTCAGACCCTGCAGAAGACGCTCATGTGTCGTTTGTGCAATCACAGTTCCCAAACAAAGTAATGCTCGGCATGGACATAGGATTTGTGCAGTGCACTATCAGCAATGATTGCGCAACAGATGAGACATGCATGCTGTCAATATACGAGCCGCTCAATGACGCGCATGTAGCTGCCTGCGACAAGGAAGGCCTGCAAAAGCTTTGCTGCAGGTACACAGAGACAAACGATGACACAACACCACCAGTAGCGCAGGCAGAATATGATGGGACAGGAATAAGAGTTCTCACAAACGAGCATGCATCATGCTTGGTGCAGAGCACAGAAACAGAAATACCCTGCACAGATGAAAGCTGCACAGAGCACTACCTTGAAGGAAAGATAGGTGGAGTGGAACTGATATCATGCAAAGACAGCTTGGAAAACCAGATGAAAATGCCAGCCAAGGTAGCAGCATGCGAAGACGGAACACCATACAACCAGTGCAGCACAGAAAGACCAAATTACTGCGATGACGGATGGCTTGAGGACATGTGCGATATATGCGGTTGCACTGCAGAAAAACCATACTGCATTGAAGGAAAATGCAAAACAACATCCTGCCTGCAGCTTCCGCCAGCGATGTGGTACGGACCTGACTGGGAAAACTACTGCCTCAACGACCCTGTTGTGCGTGAAACAGCAGAAAAAGCAGTACAGGAATACGCAGAATACACCAAAGTGCAGGCAGCAGAGGTAGACACAGCAGACGAATACATGGAAGCAGTAGGACACTATGTAGCAAAAAACATGGAGTGGATGGAAGACCCGAAAGTGCAAGGGTCAGTAGACCCATTCGGCATAATAACCTTTGATGACACTGAATTTATCTATTCAGCATGCGAGACTATCAAGACAAGCGGAAGCAGAGGCTGCGGAAAAAAATACTGCGGAGACTGCGAAGACCATGCACTGCTCAGGACTGCGTTATTGAGGTCACTTGGTGTTCATCCCAACTGCGTGTACACTGCAAGCGATTACTACTATGAAAAGGAAAGCATCCTATTTGTCGAATGGGATGCTCTAAGAGGGCATGTATATAACATAGTGAATTATGAAGACTCTTACAGGATCATGGACTATGATGAGCTTGGACACTACTTTTATGAGAGATCGTCAGATCATGAGACTGACGGAATCTGGAATGACTATGTTGGTAAATTTGGTACAAATGGCCTGCAGGGTTTAACATGGAACTATCCAAGCACAAATGGCTGCAGGCAGGAAGGATGGACAGAAGACACTTACTATATGGATATATGCCCTTGAGGTGAGAAAATGAAAGTCGAGATAAGCAACCAAAAAACATTCATCGTGATAGCAGCAATCTGCACGCTTGTGGTATTCGGAGTAGTAATCGCTGCATACGAGCCTACAAAAGGCAGCCATGACACACTCTGGACAGACAGGATAGAGCCAAAGACAGGACCTGGAATAGTAATAGCAGGTGATGTTGAGATAACAGGAGACCTCAAGGCAGACCAAGCCAGCAGCGTAGCAGTGACATGCAACTGGGAGGGAGATAAAATAGTGGAGTCAGGAGTTGTTTCTATCAGAGGGGACGCATGCGACTCAACATGCTGCGGCCTGAACAAAGAGTGCTCAGGACATTACCCTTGGAGCCCGCAGTGCCGCAAAGAGATAATTGAGCGAACAAATATGACATGCGAAGTTGAAAAAATTACCAAAGTCAGTTTTGGCCAGGCACAGGGCAATTGCGCGTGCGCAACAACATGCTATGATACTGCCTGAGGAGGACCTTGAGCAATCTGGCAGTCATTCTATGACTGCATCAACACAAACCCGAAAAACCCTTGGAGAGAACTGGCCGCACTTCACAACCTTGAGGATTTTGCATTTTCTTTTTAATTTCTTGCATGCAGATTGCACTTTTTCTTTGGCAACACAAAATTCTGATTCAGGCAGAAAGTCATAGAAGTGCAGGACTCTGTTACGCTTTACCTTCAGGATTGCCAAGCAAAGGAAGTCTTCGGCAGACTTTGGAAGAGGCATGAGCACCCTGTCAAAGTTTTGCCGTAGTGTTGGCAAGACCTTTTTCACATCACCCTTGAAAAGACTTATGCAAGGTATCTTGTTCAGCATGATGTTTTCAACTGCGTACCTGTGGGCAACAGGATTCTTTTCTATTCCAACAACGAGCTTAGGTTTTGAGTTCTTAGCAATGACAAGAGGGTATGGCGCTACACCAGAAAACATGACAAGCACCTTCTCGCCTGGCTTAACAAGAGAGGCAATTCTTTTGCGCTCAGTAGCAAGCCTCGGAGAAAAATAGCATTTTTCAACATCAAGCTTGATAGACACATTGTTCTCGCGATGCACAGTCTCCTTGCGCTTCTCACCAGCAAGAATTGTGAGTTTTGGCGTCCTGTAGACTCCAGAATATTGCCCGGACTTCCTGCACACAACATTGACATTTTTCAGAGAATCAAGAAAACACCTGGCAATCAACTTCTGTTTTTTGCTCTCAGGCATATCGGAAAAAATCAATATGTCGCCAACAACATCAAAAGACTTCGGAACAATAGACATTTCCTCATTTGACAAAACCTTCCTCAGGCAGTCAGATGGTTTCATAAGAATTCACCAAGGCCTTTTTGGCCAGAAGGCACCTTCAGCCTTGACAGGGATGAGTCGACACGCTCCAAGGAGAATTCATGCTTATCAACCAATAGTCGCCTTACCTTGTCAGAGTCAGGAGCGCGCCACTCCAGCGCACAGTCATCAGACACAGGCATATCCCTTATCAGGTCAAAGACTTCCTGCCAACAGAATTCAAAAGAATCATCCCATTTGACAAATGCAAAAAGGGACTTAAAGTCTTTTCCATACTGTTGCACGAGCTTAAGTGCATTCTTCTGGCCAATGCCCTTTATGCCGCCAGGATTATAATCTGTCCCGACAAGCATGCACAAAGCAATAAGCTGGTCAGAGTCTATACCCAGGACATTCATGGTGTCAGAGAGAATCACAAGATCTGGCTTGACAGACTCGTAACTTAACTTGTTGACGATCTTTCTTTTCCCAACAAGAGAGAGGTTTCGCACAATCCTTGTTGCGCCAAACATAAGGCTGTCAGCATCCTGTGTTGCCAGGGCAAATGCGTTGCCTCTCCTGACAATTGCAGCAGCCTGAGCCTCTGCCTCAGATGGAGACTCGACAACAGGCAGGCCAAGCGCATGAATAAGCTCCTTGGACTCTGAGATCATCTCGCTATCGAGCCTTGCAGTCCTCTTGGCATACTTCAACATCCCTTCCATGTCCTCAACTGCTGCAGCCTTCTCGTAGCGTTCAACAGCATCCATTTTCAGGTCCCTTCTCCTAGCCTGTTCTTTCCTTTTTAGCGCAGGCGCCACACCATCAAAAACATATGCGAGCTTTATACCGTACTGCATCAGCCTTGTAGTCCGCGAAAAAAGGCCAACCAAGTGGCTTGTGATCCTGCCATTGGAGTCCATCAGACTACTACCATCAGGCTGCCTGATTGTGGTCAAGAACTGGTAAAGAAACAGTGAAGCGTCAACAACCACTATTTTGCCGCAAAGACTGGCAAAATCAATCTGGGTTGATGGCACAAGATCTGTAATCTTGACTCCCATTATACCTTCCTGACAGCTATATTCTTTGAAGATGCAATCTCCTTTGCGTGCTTTGTGAGCTCACCAGAAGTCAGGAATAGAACAGGAAGCTTCCTTGTCTCTGCCTTCATATAAGCAGCAGCCAGGTCTCCCTCATTTATGCGCTGCTTAAATTTGACTGCGCAGAAATATGCAAGCTCACCCACAGCGCTTGGAACCTTTATGATATAGTCTTTGTCTTTTCTTGTGATAAGCTCCTGCATGATGACGATTCCATTCTTTTGAAAAAAAGCTGCCACTTCAGAAAATCCATTTGGCTTTTCCACTTTCCGCTTCCTTCTTTCAGGCTCCTTTTGTTCTGGCTCTTTTTTTTGCTCTAAACTAGCTTGAGCACCATCATGCTTCCCAATACCCATCTTGCTACGAACCAGCTCTTCTGCTTCTTCAGGTGTGAGAAGGTACCACTTCCAGAAGATTTCCTTCCTGCCTTCATGCTCGACCTCAAGTGGGATGGCAAAATCCTTTATTTGGCGAAGAGACACCCTTGTCAAGGGGTCAAGTGATGAATCCTGCAGAATCTTCGCTTCTTTTAGGGCTGCACAAGTCCTGCGATCCTTTTCGTTAAGATACTTGATGTACTCCTGCAGCTTGTCCTGCTGCACCCTAACAAAATAAATGGGAGACGTTCCCACACGAAGGCTTGACATCATGATCTTTTTCTCTCCCAAAAGCTCTGAGAGTACTGCTGACGCCATGTAGCTTTCAACCTTCAATTCCCTTGCCACCTGGATTGGAGTGACCGGGCCATGGTTTCTAACAATCGAAAGAACCCTATCTTTTGAATCAACGCTAAGGCCGTTTCCAGGCGATCTCGTAGTAGGTAACATCACGCTCCTCGTCAACGATACCAATTAGCAGGCGCTTTCTCGTCGAATGCGCAACCCTGTTTTTTGCAGCAAACTCATACCAGGAAAACTCGTTTCCCTCATGAACAGGGTAAAGGATCCATTTCGCGTGGTCTTCTCCTGGTTTGACACCCCGGTCGTAAATCCGAAAGTCAGCACCAAACTTTAAGGCTGTCTTCACAATGTAGCCGCGATTGCGCATGTCCTTGTAAACACAATACCTAACCCAGAAGTTAGGCTCGAAGCGGCGAGCCTTCTTGATATAAGCCTCAAAAGTGATTGGCTTGTTTTTTCCATCCAGAACCACAATCTTCTTCTTCTCAAACAAATACAGGCCTTCAATCAGGGAGAGCTCCACCCTGCCTTCTGAACTAAGGTTACCGAAACGGCTCTGGTTGTAAAGGTCTCTTGCAGCATCAGAATCCTCTGTGACTACCTGCTCGTTCCCAAACAATGATTTTATGCCAGATATCTCCTCTTCCGACTTCTGCTTGGTCATGAAGAAAAAGTTTCGTTGTGTGCTTAAAAATGTTTTGCTAAAATAATTATTTTCAATATTGAAAATAAATCCTGTGCAAAAGTATTATAAAGAAAACAGGATACTTCCAGGCAATGCAACTCGCATTTTTGGGAACAACATGCATGACACCAACAAAGGAAAGAAACCACATAGCGACGCTTCTGCTCTATAACGAGGAAGGGATACTTGTCGACTGCGGGGAGGGAACACAAAGACAGCTCAAGCTCGCTGACATAAAAATCACAAAGGTTACAAGGATACTGATAAGCCACTGGCACGGAGACCACGTGCTTGGGCTTCCAGGGCTAATACAAAGCCTTGGCGCAAGCGACTACAACAAGGTACTTCACATTTATGGGCCGAAGGGAACACACGACAGGGTCGAGGTAATGATCAAGCCTTATGTCTTTTACAGCAAGGTGGACTTCAAGGTGCATGACATAACAGAAGGAATATTTCTGGAGACAGAAAAGTTCAAGATAGAGGCAAGAAACTTAGAGCACGGAATAATCACGCTCGGCTACACATTCATAGAAAAAGACAGGAGGAAAATCAACCTGACATTTACCAAAAAGGCAGGAATTCCTGAAGGCCCGTTATTGGGAAAGCTGCAGGACGGCAAGACCATCACTTTCAAGGGTAGCCAGATAAGTCCAGAAGACGCAACATATACCGTAAAGGGAAAAAGAGTGGCATTCATATCAGACACAATGCTCTGCAAGGGATGCTATGACCTTGCAAAAGACTCTGACCTCTTGGTCTGCGAGGCAGCTTACGCCTCAAATCTTGAAGAGAAGGCAACAGAGTACAAGCACATGACTGCAAAACAGGCAGCGCTCATCGCATCGCAGTCAAACGTAAAGAGGCTTGTGCTGACACATTTCAGCGCAAGATACAAAGACACTTCAGAAATCGAGGAAGACGCGAAAACAGTGTTCGAGAACGTGAGTTGCGCTTTTGACTTGATGAAAATAAAATTATAAACCCCTAGCAGCAAGCTTAATGTCGCCTGCCTTGACTGTCTTTCTTCCAGCATGCCAGGCAAACTTGACTGCGCTTACAGCCATCTCGTCAGCCATCTCCTCAACCACAGCCCTTAGCGCTGCCTTGGCTTTCTCAGAAACCCGCTCAGCTCCTGCTGCCTTCAGCAATTTTTCCATCGCAGCCAAAGGCAGCAACTTCCTTGATATCATGACAAATCAAAAAGTTTAACAATATTTAAAAGTTTTGGTGTGGCGTGAGCAGGAAAAGCAAGGGAATCAACGCAGAAAGGGAGCTATTGCACCTGTTCTGGCAAAAAGGTTGGGCATGCATAAGGGTTGCAGGCTCTGGCGCATCCAGATACCCAACACCAGACATAATCGCATCAAACGGGAAAAGGGTGTATGCCATAGAATGCAAGTGCTGCAAGGGAGACTACCAGTACTTTGAACATGAGGAGATTGAAAAACTCAAAATTTTCAGCCAGACCTTTGGCGCTGAGCCATGGGTTGCAGTAAGGTTCAACAACACAAGCTGGAAGTGCCTTCAATTGGGTAGCCTGAAGCATTCAAGAAACAGCTATGTGGTCTACAGAACGACAAAGGCGCTGACTATTGAGGAACTAACTCAACCAAGCACACCTTCTTAACTCCTCTATGAGGGCATCCGGACTAAAGACCCCAAGTTCTGTGATTACTCCAGTGACAAGCCGCGGGTCCACTTTCTCAAATGCGTGGTTGTCAACAATAACATTCTTCGGAGGGTTCTGCCACACCTCAGACGCACGCCTTTCTTCAATTAACTCCTCATAACCAAAAAGGGTCTTTGGATCATATTTCCAGGTTGTGGTGCACACATACACAGGAACCTGCATCTTTGATGCTGCTTCACAAAATAGCTCGCTGCCAATCTTGTTAATAATCTTTGCCTCGCTTGTAAATGCATCACAGCCAATAAGCATGATATCTGCCTTCTTGAGCGCAAGCCTTGCAGCAGAATCAACAAAATGCGCCACCCTTATTCCCAAGGAAGCCAGCTCAATAGCTGTCTTTCTACCTTGAAAGTTTGGCCTTGTCTCTGTGTTATGGACAGTAAACTTTTTCCCGTTCTTTTTGGCAAGCCTGAGCACCCCCAGGACGCTTGAGCTATGACAGTGCGTGAAAACCACCATCCCGTTTGAAATCTTTTTCTCACCAATCTCCCATACCATCTCCTCAGATGACCTCAGGCTGCCTGCAACAAAGCGAACATTGGCAAGCAAGCTCTCTTTCAATTCGCGGATATCATCTCCAGAGCTGTGCCTAAACACATAGTCTATAGCGTTTTTCATACAGGGTTCTGTCGGTCGAACAGACTCAAGCACAAGGCGAAGCCTAGAAAGCTTGGCAAGAAGCGCAAGCCTGCCTGCAGCCTTGAAGGACTTCACTTCTTGCGCAACGTATTCAAGCCCTGCCTTGGCTACAGCTTCAGCTCCCTGAACAGACTTAATGCCTGCCGCTGGTCTAGAAATCACTTCCTTTTCTTGAGGCTCCTCTCAATTGTCAGCTCCTCTGAAAGGATTTTCCCGACAAGCTTCTCAACATGGAATTCCATCCTTGCAACCTTGCGCTCCATCAGCACAAGCACCCTTAAGCAGTACACAATTGCAGCAAGAGTGCCTATAATCACGCACAGAATAAGCTGGTCTATATTCAACATTATATCAACCTCCTTTTTTGCTGCAATCTAGCACCAGTAATATAAAAACCTTTCTTTACAGCTTCACCTGCTTCATGCACGGCCACAGGCGGTCAAACATCGACTCCATTGCTGAGGCAAAAAAAGGGGAGTTTATCCAAACACCCAGATCATATGTCGGGTGTGTTGTCTTGTCATCCAGAATCATGAAAACCAACTCCTTTGAATCTGTTACAAGAAACCTTGCGCGGGTTGCTTCACTGTCTTTTACCTGCAAAATCCTGAAAAGGTGCTTTGCCTTGGAAATCGCATCAGAGGACAGCGGTGCTGCCATCCTGATTTTTACGCCCCTGTCCTTTGCCTTCTTGAATTGCGTCAACAAAGAATCTGATTTTCTCAAGAACCCATCCTCTGTTGTCATCAATGTAATGTTTGATTTGGCGTTGTTGACCATAGACTCCAGATGGTTGTAGAGATTGCTTCTGCCCTTTAGGACGCCAGACATATCTGCAGGGTCTATCAACTCAATTCCCTGCGAGTGCAACAAGTTAAGCTCGCCAAGAATCTCGCTGCCCCTCAACTGGTCAATTATCAAGGATTGTTTTTCAGAATCTTCCTTAATCCTCTTTTTTACGCGCTCAACCACCTCAGATGGCTGGACAGCAATATATTTGATTGGCTTTCCAAGCTTCATAACAATAAATCCTTTTTTCTCAAGGGACTCAAGAACATCATAGCTCCTGCTTCGAGGAACATTTGCAATATCAGAAAGCTCGCCAGCAGTTGAGATGCCCCGCGATAAGAGGGCTGTCCAGAGCTTGCTTTCATAGGTGTTCAGCCCAAAATCTCTCAGTTTGTTTAAAAAGTCCTTTTGTACAATCATTCATATCAACCCCAACGAGTATATTACTCCT
>JBDRIZ010000008.1:0-6290 GCA_043815525.1 Candidatus Woesearchaeota archaeon | reverse complement strand
AGCTTCTCTGAGTTGTGCTTGTCAAGCGCTGCATCCACCTCGTCCAGTATGTAGAAGCTTGCCGGGTCGTATTCCTGTATTGAGAATATGAAGGCAAGAGCTGTCAGGGTCTTTTCTCCTCCGGAAAGGCCCCTGATGTCTAGGAACTTGCTTCCTGTTATCTTGACCTTTATCTGCACTCCCTGCTCGAATGGATTTTCCTGGTCTTCAAGCTCCAGGTATGCGTCTCCTTTTGCTGAAAGCATTGTGAATATGCTCTTGAAGTGCTCGTTAATGTTTTCGAAGTTCTTCATGAACAACTCCTTTTTCCTTGTCTCTATCTCGTTCATCATGTGGACTACGTCCTCTTTTTCCTTGATCAGCCTCTCTTTTTTCTCGACAAGTGATTTGTACTCTTTTTCCACTGCCTCGTATATGTCCAAGGCGCGCATGTTCACGCTTCCTATGGTCTCGCGCATCTTCTCGAATTCCTTTATTTCTTTTTTCAGGTCAGCCTCGCTTTTTTTAAGGTCAAGCTCCACTGCCTCGTACTGCAAGAACTCCTGCTGCATTCCTGCGAGCTCAGCCTTTACTCTCGCGAGTTCCAAGGATGCTGTGTTCATCGCGTACTCTTCTTTTCTGCTTTTTTCGTTTGTGTCATCGTTCTCTTTCTCAAGTCTTGATATCTCTTCTGTGAGTTTGTGCCTTTTTGCGTATATCTCCTTGAATCTTGCGTAGAATTTTTCCTGGCTTGCCTCTTTTTCCTTCAGGAGTCTGAGTCTTTCAGTTATCCTGGTTTTGAGTTCTTGCTGCTCTTTCTTGAACTCTTTTTCCTCCTTGTCCATCTCCTTTAGTATTCTTGTCGTGTTTTCCCTGTCCCTTCCAAGTATTTCCTCTATCTGCATGTCTATGCCTTTTGTTTCTGCGTTTATGTTTGCCATTCTTTCAGAAAGCTCCCTTTGTTTTTGCTCGAATGCTGTGAGCTCTGCCAAGAGTGTTGGGTTTCGCAGCTGTGTTATCTTGTCTTTGAGCTTCTGCCTTGATATCTTGAGATCTGTCAGCTTTCTTGTCTCTTCAGCTATTTTCTCTCCTGCCTGCTTGATTGTCTTGTCTGTCTCTTGAGCTTCTGATTCGAGCTGCTCCTTGTACTGCTGGTTTGCTTGCAGGTCTTCTGGCCTTATGTGCAGGCTCTTTTCTGCTTTTATCATCTCTCCTTCCAGGTTTGCCTTCAGCTCCCTCAATTTTTCTATTTCCCTTTCGTTCTGCTGCTGCTCGTCTCTAAGTTTTGCTGTTTGGGTTTCAAGCTTTGCAATCTGTGCTTCTGCCTTTCCAAGGTCTATTGACACATCCTCTTCAGCAAATGTCGTTGACCTTCTCTCCCTGAATCCTCCTTGCATTGCTCCGGATAGTTCTACCATGTCTCCTTGCAATGTGACCATCCTGCAGCTTCCTATGCCTATTTTTCTTGCTGTCGCAAGGTCTTCAACAATTAGGGTGCTTCCAAATACGTATGAGAAAACTTTTTCGTATTTTGGCTCAAAGCTTATGAGCTCTATCGCAAGGCCGTGCACTCCAGCCTGTTTTTTCATCGCTTCGATGTTTGGCAGTGCCTGTTGTCCCTTGATTTTTGTTAGTGGTAGTAATGTCGCTATGCCTAGCTTGTTTTGTCTTAGGTATTGTATGCATTTCTCTGCTACCTGGTCGTTTTCAACAACAACGTTGTTCATTCTTGGTCCTGCTGCAACTTCGAGCGCTTGCTGGTATCTTGACTTGACTTTTCCAAGTTCAGCAACTGTGCCATGCACTGCTCCAAACCTTTTTCTTTCTTCAAGTATTTTTGTTACTGCTAGGCTTCCTGCTTTTCTTTCAAAGACTCTTGTCTGCTGTATTGAGAGCTTCTCTCGCTTTTCCTTAAGCCCGAATAACTCTGTTTCCGCTTCCCTTATTGACTTTGCAGCTCCTGATGCTTCGTCAAGCACCTTGTTCAGCTGCTTTAGCGTTCTCTCGAAGTCAGCTCTTTTTTGCTTGATGTCTTCGAGTTCTTTCTTGTGCTCTTTTTCTATCTCCTTTATTTTTGCTATCTGTCCTTCTATTGTCTGTATCTGGAATTCTGTCCTGTCCTTTTTCCGGATAAGCTCCTGCTGATCCTCCCGGAGCTTCTGCAAGCTCTTTTGGATTTCTTCTGAGTCCTTGTCCAGCTTTTCCATTTGCTGGTCGATTGAGCTTGTCTCTCCTAGATTATGTTTTTCTTTGAAAGTGCTGATTTTTTGCTGTATTGTCTTCTGTTCTGTGTCGATTCTATTTTTTTCCTGCTCAAGCTCTTTTTTTAGGTCTGCAAGCTCACTTGTCTTGCCCTCGACCTCTGTTAAGTTCTTGTTGAGCTGCTCCCTTCTCTGGCTTATCCTTGCTATCTCGTTTTCGACCACTTCTTGCCTGGTTTTTGCTGTTGCGCTGTCGACTCTTATCTGTTCTATTTCCTTTTGCAGCTGTATCTGCTCTTTTTCCCCTTTTTCCTCCACTTCTTTTGTTAGCTCCCTTGTCTCGCTCTGCCTTTTTTCAATGTCTGCCTTGTTGTGTTTTACTTTTTCCTGTTTTTTCTCGAACGCCTGCTTGTTTGTGTCGTGGTCGCGCTGGAACTTTTTTTGCTCATCCTCTTTTTTGTTCATCTGTATCTTGAGGTAGCTTGCCTGGTTCTGCGCTATCCTGTCGTTTAGCTCCTTGTATTTTAGCGCCTGGTCCCTGTCGTTTTTTAGTTCCTTTAGGTATGTGTGCCTTTCCTTGAGTATTATTTCTGCTTCTCCAAGTTTTGCATCTACGTTCTCTAGCTCTTTTAGCGCCTTTTGCTTCTTGTCTTCGTATATTCCTATTCCTGACACGTCTTCTATCACAAGCCTTCTGTCAACTGTTGACATCTCAACAAATCTCACTATGTCTCCTTGCAGTATTATGTTGTAGCCGTCAGGGTCTACCTTTGCCATTGCCAGTAAGTCAAGTATCTGCTGCCGTGTCCGAAGTTCGTCGTTTATCTTGTACTTGCCCTGGCCGTTCTGCATTATTATCCTTGAAATCTTGACTTGGGGGTCTTCTGTCGGAAACTCTTTTTTGCTGTTGTCGAAGTATATGCTTACCTCTCCTTCTTTTGCCTGTTTCTTTGCTTTTCCTCCGTTATAGATGAGGTTAGAGCTCTTCTCTGCCCTCAGTCCCTTTGCTGATGCCTTTCCAAGCACAAAGCAGAGTGCGTCTAGGACATTGGAATTGTGGACAAATATGTTTTCTGCCACGAAATTATGGTCTTCTTCAACGCAAAGGTCATATACCCAATGCTCATTTGATTCCTCTTGCTCGATTTCAATAATTTCATCCCAAAAGATATCAGATTGTCCGATTAATATTAATGCCAGTAATTCATCAAAATTTGATGCTGCCTTAGGAATAAAGAGTTGATGTAGTAAATGATTTATGCCATACCTGCTTGGGATACATTGGTTATAGACATAGGAATCAAGTCTTGGAAAGAGTTTTTTTGTCTTTTTTACGTTGATATTCAATATTTTTGCGACATTTTTTATTAGCCTATTTGCTTCAACAAGGTCCACATTCGGATTAACCGTTTTGCCTACAAGTGATTTAACTTTCATTTGTTTCTCCGGATGAAAAAGCCTTATTTTTTCAGCGAACTTTTGATGATTTTCTGCTCCGTATATTGTAATTTGTCTGTATTTTCCTGTGAATCCAGAATTTGTTGCAGACTTGATTACTGTCCTTGATTGGTGCAATATATCTAATCTTGTGAGCAGGAGTTCAACTGATTTGGCGAGTTCTGTGCTTTTGGTAATTAGTTCTATGCTATTATTAGATACATAACCATCTCCGGAGTAGAGTCCGGACAGAACCTCTGTCGCATTCTCCTCGCTGCAGTTTCTTAGGAACAAATTTGTGATTTTCTTGTCTTTGGTGCCGTTGAATGACATTCCAAGCTTTTGCAGTATTACCTGCATAGGATGAGAGTAAGATATTACGTCCCAGCAACCAGGTTTGTATTCATTAACTGTTGTATGTACTCCAAATAATTCTTGAACTAGTAGAGTATAGTCAGATACCATCTCCGCACATCCATTGGTGAACCAAATCTGCCCGCAATTTGACAATCTTCCTTCTGCAAGCAGATATCCTAATACTCGAGCTGACTTCCCAGAGTTTTTCCAGGGGATCTTGCACAGTTTTTCAGTCGTCTTTCCTTTACAATGTGTGATTTCTGAGGTAATCTGTTGGTCTGAAAGGCCTGCTGCCCGCATTAGTCGTACTAAATATGCTAAATTGATTGCCTGTCTGTCAAGCAATCCCTTTATGGCATTTTTTGGCACATCAATCTTGTGAGATAATTCCTTGTATGTTCCTTTTTTTAACTGCTTCACTAAATTTCTGTAGCTTTCTTTAAAAGGCGCATATAGGTGGTCTGTTGATTTTATTTCATCAATAAGTGAATATAATTCGACAGTAGTTGGGGAAGGAAGCGACCTTGGTACTGCAATCCTGGTTCCTTCTCTCAATTGATCAGCCTTTATACTGACCATTTGTTCGCCATCAAGAATGAAAAATGGATGATAAGGTGTGGATGTGATTGTCCTGCCAGATTTTGTGGTGATCGTGACAAGTTCTTTAGGCGATGTTCTCTTCACATATGCTGCAATGTTCCGTTTTCTTACTTTCAAAGTTTTTGTGTCAATGCATAGGATTTCTGTTGAATCTCCTGCAGTGATGAACCCATCATCAACCTGCTTCGTAGGGTTAATATTTATTTTTGATTCGATAAGGTCAGCTATCCTGACTGTTGTACCATCTGCCAAGAATACCTTGCTGTCTCCGACTACACACTTGCCAGCTCCGTTTGGTCCTATGATGCAGTTGAAGTTGTCAGTGAACAGTATCTCTGTCCTCTTGGCAAAGCTCTTGAATCCCTGCATCACTATCTTGTTGATTTTGGTCATAACAAGAAATAGCCGTTTTGAAGGTGCTTTTTAAAACTTTTGTTGACTTTTGTCCTGAATTTAGGGACTTATACTGTTAGCAATAATTCCTCAATTGTCTTTGCCATTTTCTTGACAAGTCTTTGGTCATAAACAGGTTCGCCAAAGGCATGTCCTGAATACCTTATGTTGGATGGATAGAGATAGCAAACCATATTGGCTATGTCAAAGTGTCCAGGATTGTTAATGCTGAGTTCTGGCATCTTTTCCCTGACCAATCTGGCCATCTGCTCGCCAAACATGTTTTCAGAGAATTCTGAAAGCCGGTGTTTCCCTGTCAAACCAAGTCTGCCATTAGTAGTTGCATATACGATGGAATTCCTAAAGACCCTGCCATCACTGATTCTGGTTATTAGTTCTTCTTCTGGTTTTTCAGGCTCCTTATCCCATTGAAGCGCGATTATGTCTTTGTCAAATGATTCAGTAACATAGCCTCCCCAGCATTTTCCAAGACTAAGTGCCCAAATCTTGTTGCCAATTTCTACGAAGTCGGCAAAATTGTATTTCATAAAAACATGTCTGTCCTTATGTTCTTCCAATGAACTGAATATCAAAGCTGCGACATCATGCTCCAAGGGAAAAGTCTCGCGATAATAGCTGTGAGCATCAACAATTTCGCTGTAAACCTTCTCGAGAAATTCTCCTGCTTTCATTTTCCTGCTTTCTGGCATGAAAATGCTGCGAATACCTGCCAGGTTCATGTTCTCCATTTCATGCAGCTACCGGCTAGTCAAATATAAGCTTTATTGTGGACAATCAGTTATGTTTTTCTAGATATTTCGAAAGCCAAGGGCTTGTGAAGTCCCGAATTATTCTGTCCGCCTTCTTGAGATCGCGTCTTTTGTGCGTTGTTGTGAGCGCAACGCACTTCATGCCAGCCCTTTTTGCTGCCTCCACTCCTAGTGGAGCGTCTTCGAAAACAATGCATTCTGAAGCCTTGAGCTTTTTTGCTGTTAGAAGGTATATCTCAGGGTCAGGCTTCCCTTTTCTTATGTCATTGCTGGTAACTACTGTATCAAAGGTCTTGCTCATCCCTAGCTTGCTTAGCACAAACTTGACTTTGTACTTGTTTGATGATGTGCCAAGCCCGATTTTGTATCCGTTTTTCTTGAGTTTCTTTATTAGTTGCCTTGCCCCTTTAGTCAGCTCCAGTCTGTGTTTGGCGCACGTTTCGTAGAAGAATTTTTCCTTTAGCTTTGCTGCCTTAGATATCTCTTTTGGCTTGGCAAGAATGTCTGTCCTGATTATTTCTCTTGATGTCTTTCCTGCAAGCTGCAGGTATCT
>JBDRIZ010000007.1:0-14674 GCA_043815525.1 Candidatus Woesearchaeota archaeon | reverse complement strand
CCTCTTGCAGGAAGCAGGATATTCTTCCACAGCAGGGCAATATACGTATTTGTCGCAGCATCAGTAATAGCCTATGCAATACTGATCAGCCTGGGAGTATTCTCATTTGTCTTCGCAGTACTTATAGGCCTTGCAGTCTGGCTAGTATACTACATATATTTCGAAAAAGGCGCGTGGGACTATAGCTGAAAATGAACAAGAAAGGGATAAACCTCTTCAAGACATGGGCAGAGACAATGGCATTGCTGCTATTAGTGATAGGGCTATTTGTATCCCTTCTTGCAGGAAGCAAGGTGATAACATATTTCATAATAACAATATGCGGGATGATGTTTGGAAGACTCTGGTACAGAGTGAAAAACAGGTTCAGGTTTCCATGGCTGCTCCTAATAGTAGGATTCTTGCTCGGCTACATCATGGGAAACATCTACGGGAACATACTGATAATCATAACCTTATTCATATTTGGAGTCTGCATCAGCTACCACCTGCACAACAAGGGAAAGCTCAGAAGCGTGGGATATTGAGGATTCTCGAACAGATTACAAAGAATGTCTGGAAACTGAAAGGAGAGTCAAACATCTACCTGCTAGACTTCACAGAACCAATAGTGATAGACACAGGCAACAGGGCAGACAGAGACCTGATATTAAGGTTTCTTGACAAGCTAAAGCCACTGCTAGAAATCAGGCATGTGATATTTACGCACCTGCACTACGACCACATAGGAAACTTTGACCTGTTCAAGAACGCAAGATTCTACGCATCAGAAGCAGAAATAAAGTGCTTTGAAAAAGACCCTGAGGCAACAACACTAAGCAGGGACATGGCAGAAAAGTTCACTGCCAAACTGAATATTGCGCACGACATGGCAGGACTAGAGGTAATCCAGACACCAGGACACACTGTCGGAAGCATATGCATATGGTACCCATACGAAAAGATACTTTTCTCAGGAGACACGCTTTTTTCTGACAAGAGAACAGGAAGAGTAGACCTTGCGACAAGCGATCAGTCAAGAATGCAGGAATCAGTGATGAAGCTTGTGAACTACAACTTCAAGATACTATTGCCAGGACACAGCTAGGAATAGAAGAATCCTGAATAAACAAATTTTCCATCAAGCTCCCTTGGAGCAACCGCAAGGTCATAATGCAGGCCAACTTCCTGATCGCCGTGAACGATGAAAAGCCTTGCATCATCCTCAACCTCGTAAGTCAGCTTGCCAAGAATATCCTTTGACCTATAGACCCTGTCATAGGACTTGCCCTTTTTACTATCAAACACAGTGAATTCCTTGCCATTCCTTGCCGCACGATAGGCGAGTTTTTCATTTATCTCCTGAGGAAAAAGCGCCAAGTCATACTCCTTGCCAATCTCATTGCCGTCAAAAAGAACAAACCACTTGTCACCAAGAAGAACCTCGCATGCAAGCTTTCCGTTGATTAGCTTTGGCGACCACACAGTGGAGTAGTTTCCTGTCACGATTTTACCATCCTGCACTACAAACTGCCAACCGTCATTTTCACCGACATAAACCAGATGGCCTGCCAAATCACTCAGCCAAGTGACCTTGTCAAAACCAGGACATTTTTTGCCATCAAGAACAACAAATTCCTCATCACCTATTCTTGCTTCATAAGCTATTCTGCCATCAAAAGAAATGGGCTGCTCAACCTTGTCATACTGATTGCCTTCTTGTCTGTCATACACAAGAAAACTCTTTCCACCTCTTGATGCAACATAGGCAAGCTTGCCATTGATCACAACAGGATAATCAATGTCATCATAGTCAGATCCAAAACCATCGTGATACACAGCGAACTTCCTGCCAAACTCTTCTGCAAAATAGACAAGGGTTTTGTTCACTTCCATTGGCCAAAAGACCCTGTCAAAGCGCAGGCCTTCACCATCATAAACCATGAATTCACTTAGATTGTCAGCTGCCTTGAACGCCAGCCTGTTATTGACGACAGTCAGGGAATCAACCTTGTCGTAGCTTTTCATCTCTTCAGTTCCGCAGACTACAAACTGCTTGCTGTCCTTTTCAGCAACATAGCAAAGAGTGCAATTGACTGAAGTCAGGCTAATTGCACTGTCATATTGAGCGCCAAGCTCTTCACCATCATAGGCAATCAGCCATTTGCCTTCAGGCTCAGGCCAGTACTGAAACCTTTCATGCTCGCAACCAAACAAGAGAAGAACGCAAAAGAGACTAAGCAGCCTCATCATACATACTTCCATAACCTGAGGCGGGCAAAGTTTCCCTGCTGGCCAGGCAAGGTAAGCAG
Source organism: Candidatus Woesearchaeota archaeon (assembly GCA_043815525.1). GTDB lineage: Archaea > Nanobdellota > Nanobdellia > Woesearchaeales > JAZDKJ01 > JAZDKJ01. The sequence continues at coordinate 12,383 of JBDRIZ010000007.1, read as the reverse complement.
GCGCTCGAAGCCATAGGTGCTGCGGTTCTGTTTATTTCCAACAGTAAAGAACAGGCTGTCAAGAGTATCCTGGACATTCATAGCCACAGCATCTGCAAGCCTATCCTTATCAGCAAGCATCACAACCTCTCCGCCGGTAGCATCACTAAGCTCACTCATATGAGACAAGATAATATCAGTAACTTCAGGATGCAGGCACACATAATCATCGCCCGGTCTTGAGCCAGTATCCTGGCAGCCAGGGCACTGAGAAGTACCGCACCAGGTGCCATCAGCAGGAGGTGTGCCTAGGGCGTATTCAATACATGCTGCCCTGTTATATTCTTTATACAAGTACTCGCATGGGTCCTGATAAGAGTAGATTGGGAAAATAACATCATTCAAGATATCATCTGACATTGCCAGCGCTGCCTCAATCGAGCGACTGGCTCTTTCTATTGTTGGTTGATCATTAGATATCTCGCAGATGTCGCAGGTAATGGCACGATAGTTGTTCTGTCCATCAGAAAAATCTGTGTAGCAGTCCTGGTTAAACGAGCTTGTTGACAATTCCTCGCTTATAGGAAAGAGTATGTTGATGTTAGACAGGGCAACACTTGTCTTGTGCAATGCGTAAGTAATTCCTGCTCCCCAGTCAACGCTGTAGTAGTTCTCCCTGTCCCTTCTTGAGCCAACCTGCCATGAAGCCTGGCGGTTCTGCCGCTCCCAGGAATTATGAGTAAAAGGAGCAATGATACAATATTTTGCCCTGTAGTCATCATTAGGATGAGAGGCATCAGCACACTGCTGCGGAAAAGGCAAATAAATGTCTGTGTAGTCTATGACCTCGCATGAAAGGTCTCGATCAATAAAATCATCACACAGTTGCCTACCGCTTCTTGAGGTCTTGTCAGCAAGGACATAGATGCGCTCTGCAACAGTGAGGTTAGTCTGCACCTTAAGATTCTCGATAATAGCAGGAAGCGCTTGCGCAAGCACCCCCCTTTCCTCCACCATGCTGTTCGAGCCATCAAAGACAAAAATCAACGTGAGATCATATATCAGCGCTTTGACCTCGACAAAATAACTATCTTCCCCGTATACCCTGTCAAGAAGATTTTTGAACTCCTCTGTTATGTTAACAGCCACACCGTCAACATCCAAGACCTCTTCTCTGTAGAAGATGCGCTTTGCAACAAGCCTGGACATCTGCTCTCCAGTCACAGGTTCGTCAACCTCCAAAACAGTGTTCAGGCTGTTCGAGTAGCTCTCGTCTAGAAAAATCTGCTCAGAAGACCTGTAGTCACGAGTTATATCCCTTGAAGTCCGCGAGAATAACAGTGTACCAACAACAAAGAAAAGAGCAATCATAATGACTGCTCCAATAATGTTTGCCACTGAACCTTTCTTCATGCAGATGATTTAGCCAGACATGCCACCTGGAGGAGATGAACCAGAGGCTGTCCCAGGATGGCCCCCTCCAGCAGAGCTTCCGCCTGAGCCGTAGAAGCACTCTCCTTCAGGCTCGCCTTCAGGCTCAAGATTACCACAACCTAAAAACATTGAGAGCAACATGCCGAACTTGACAGTGAAAGGCTTTGTACCCTCTTCTGTATCAGCCTGCACAAGAGCATCCTGACAGGTAATATCCATATCCAGGAAAACACCCTTGTCAATGGAAAGCGTGTACTGCACAAAACCGCCTGGAACTCTACCAATAACATCACCCCTGTCCATAGGAACCACATCATGGATGTTTATGAACTCGTCAGGAACATCCAGATTCATCTCTTCACGATAGTTGGAAAGACTCGGATTCTGCCACTGGAAACCCAAAATCTCCCAATTCGGAAGCTCAGGCTGGTGAAGCCAGGTCTTGAAGTACTCTTCATGCAGGTTAAGAGCTTCACCGCTTCCGATGCATCTTTGCACAGGAGAGGCCTCAACAGAAACAGTGGAATGAGTAATTGGATCGCCCTTAACCTGATATGAGCAACTAATACCTTGGATACCTTTAGACAGGAACAGACTATTCAATGAGTTCACAGCATTATCAACAACAGTGAAGACATCCTCCTCATCAACATCGTTTGCCTCAAGAAAGTTGTCAGGAGCTGGGCCAAAATTAATCTCGCCGCACCTGCAGGCATCTGTGTAACACGCAGTGTCCATGAGGTCCTTTATCTGATTCCTGATGTCACCAGCATCAGACTGCATCCACTCATTCGCAACCTCGTAAATCAAATACCACCTGTAAGGATAATCAAAGCTCTGCGATGCATCCTTTTGCTGGCTCTTGTCAGCCTCCTCGCAAAGGAACTCCAGGTTGTTGACTGTGACAACCTGCTGCTGCGAATCAAGAGGACCCAAGCTTATTACAGGCTCAGATATCTTCAGAGTCATGGAGTCCTGCTGGTCAACAAGGTTATCAAGGAAACCATCAACATTCCTGTTGATCTTTGTCTTCAGGGCATCAATGACCTCCTCTCTACCCGGAGGAAAGGGATAGTTGGCATACCACCTGTAGTCAAGATTGCTCATGCCGCTTACTGCAAAATCCTGTATGGCCGTGTCGATAGCCCTGTCAAGGCTCTGCTGCAACTCGTTGTCAACCCTGTCAACAGCCATCTGAAACTTAAGAACATCCTTGTCCACAGAAGGCTGGCGCACAAGCGCAGTTGTCGCAGCAAGCACAACAACAGCAACCATAACTACCCAGATGAAATTCGCTCCTTTTTTTCCATACATCATTATCACCACTTTTTTTGTGTTTATGCAACTATGACTATATATAAATTACTACTTTTCCAAGGCATGTCCTATCTGATGTCCTATCATAGACAGGAACATAATAAACTGCCTTATTAGCCCCCACATTTAGTCCAGAGCTTTTCAACAAAGCCTGTTGACACCCACCATATTCCTCCCTTGATATCTCATAACCCAGGATGCCATTTACCAGGCAATCATTCTCAAGGCTCTCGAAATGCTCACCATAACAGAAGAGCAGCCTGTTCCTTGCTGCATGAGCTACAAAGTTAACATTCATATCATCAGCAGCCTTAGCCCTCATGACTGCCACCATAGAGATGAACTGGTTTATTCCAACAAGCAGGACTATAGCGACTGCAATAAATACAAAAGTCGTTAGCACAGACTCAAAACCCCTAGTACCCTGAGACTTCCAAATTTTCATCTTTTTTCACATGCAAATATGTTATGCTATGAAGATCAAATTCCTGCTTTAGGCCTGTATTGCAGATAACAGGCCTGCACCTTGTTATGCCAGGCAGAATTGAGCAATCAGAGTCATAGTTAAAGCGTCTGCAAAAATTTGAGTTGATGCAGATTTCAGAATCAGTTAAAAAAAGGATGCCATAGTCAAGAGAAGGATTGACCTTTGACTCATAGTAGGGGCTGTTGCAGGCAGCATCCAACTCAACCTGCAGCTCCACCAACGCCTTTTCCACGTCCTTTATCAAAAAAGGGGTTGCAAAGTTCAACCTGGCAGTCCAGTAAAAGCCAATGAACACAGCAAGCATAACGCCTATGAAAAGAATGATATTTGTGGCAGAGTCACCTCTTTTCTGCATAAAAACAGCACCTGCAAAACAGAGTATAAAAAACTTCTGCGAAATGTATATAAAACCGCCAGCATACTGAAATAAGATTGATAAAAAACTTTGAGCCAAGGCTATACCAGCAGACAATACTCGGGACTGCAGCAAACAAGAACACACTTGTTGTATTGCCCACAGGACTTGGAAAAACAAACATATTCCTCATGCTTGCAAGCCAAAGGCTTGACCAGTACCCGAACTCAAAAATCCTTCTAATAGGACCCACAAGGCCCCTAATAGACCAATACATGCAGGTATTCCTGGAGCACTTTGAGATAGAAAAAGAGAAAATGGCAGTGTTCACAGGAATGGTAAGCCCTGAGAAGAGAAAGGGGCTGTGGCAGAAGGCAAAAATAGTCTTTTCCACACCCCAAGGGCTTGAAAACGACATAATCACAAAAAGAATAAGCCTAGAAGAGGTGTCCCTCTTAGGAGTGGACGAGGCACACAGGGCAGTTGGAGACTACGCTTATGTTTTTGTCGCAAAACAGTACTGCAGGCTGGCAAGACACCCAAGAGTCATAGCTATGACAGCCTCCCCAGGAAGCGACATAACAAAGATACAAGAGGTGTGCGATAACCTGTGCATAGAAGCAATAGAGGCAAGGACAACAGAAGACCCTGACGTAAAGCCATACGTGCAGGACACAGTAGTGGAATGGGTGCATCTAAGCCTTCCACCAGCACTGATAAGACCCCAATACCACCTGCAAAAGTTCCTGCAGCAGAGAATGGAAAAACTCAAGTCATGGGGAGTTTTGCGCAGAACAGACATCAAATACGTAAGCAAGACAGACCTCCTGCAGCTGCAGGCAGAGCTTCGGGGAAGAGCCTTATCAGGAGAAAAAGACTTTGTCCTGTGGAACGCAATATCGCTGCTTGCAGAAATCATGAAAGTGTCACACGCACTTGAGCTTGTGGAGACACAAGGGATAAGGTCAAGCTACCAATACATGGACAAGCTAAGGCAGGAGGGAGAAGCGACAAAGACAAAGGCAGTAAAGAACATAATAAAGGACGCTGACTTCAACATAGCGCTGCACGAGGTGAAAAGACTCTGCGACGAAGGAATGATACACCCAAAGCTTTCAGAGCTGAAAAAAATCGTGGAACAGGAGATACAAAAAGGGTCAAAAATGCTCATATTCAACCAGTACAGGGACAACGCAGTGGAGATAAGAAATGAGATAAGCAAGATAGAGGGCGCAAGATGCGAGATCTTTGTAGGCCAGATGAAGAAGGGAGACACAGGCCTTTCCCAAAAAGAGCAAAAAGAGCTGCTTGACAAATTCCGCAGTAACGAGCTGAACATACTTGTTGCGACAAGCGTCGGAGAGGAAGGAATAGACATACCCAAAGTGGACCTGGTGGTATTCTACGAGCCAATACCAAGCGCGATACGCCAGATACAGAGAAGGGGCAGGACAGGAAGGCAGGAGGAAGGAAGGGTCATAGTCTTGATGACAAAAAATTCCAGGGACGAGGCATACAGGTGGTCAGCACACCACAAGGAAAAACAGATGCACAGAAACCTGCTAAGTTTGAAAAAAAAAATTCGGCTGCAAAGCCAAAAAGAGACATTGGAGCAATTTGTTGAAGAGAAAATCATAGTGTACGCAGACCACAGGGAAAAAGGAGGAGGGGTGATAAAAGAGCTTATTGCCATGAACGTAGACTTAAGGCTTGAGCAACTTCAATCTGCAGACTATGTGCTGAGCAGCAGGGCAGGGGTTGAATACAAGACAGTAAAAGACTTTGCAGATTCCATAATAGACGGAAGGCTGCTGCACCAGCTAAAACAGCTGAAAGACAGCTTTGAAAGGCCGCTTATCATAATAGAAGGAGAAGAAGACCTATACACAGCAAGAAACATACACCCAAACGCAATAAGAGGGATGATGGCAACAATAGCGCTAAGTTACAAAATACCAATAATTCGAACCAAAAACTGCAAAGAAACAGCAGAGTACCTGAAAATTATCGCAAGAAGGGAACAGGAGGGAGCAGGAAAAGAGTACACCCCCCACGCAAGAAAGCCGCTCACACTAAAAGAACAGCAGGAATATGTTGTGGGAAGCCTGCCAGGAGTGGGAGCAGCGCTCGCAAAGCCGCTGCTTGTGCAATTCAAGACAATAAAAAAATTGATAAATGCGAAAGAGGAAGCGCTGCAGAAAGTGGAAAAAATCGGGCCTGAGAAGGCAAGAAAAATAAAAGAGGTAGTAGAGACAGAGTATGACAACAGAGACTCTTGACGAGATGTGGTCAAGGCCAAGCGCATACGACCTTGACAGCGTGGACAGGGACCCGTTCGATGAGAAAAAACCGAAGGGAAGAATAAGCATGATAAGGATGCTGATGCTCCTCATAATCTTTTTTGGCATACTAGTGCCGCAGCTCATAAGGCCTGACGGCGAAGTAATTGAGGGAAAAATAGTCAAGTCAACAGTGTGCAGGCTGAACTTCCTGTGCCATGCTACAACAGAGGACAACCTGACAATATGCATCTGCCCGCCGCTGATAGCTAAGATTAAAGTCGATTAGGCAAAAAACCAATAATAAATGAAAGTTGAAATAAACGAAAGTTATCCATATTCATAACCCACGTTGATTCTTGCTTTCCATGCCCCAGTGTCCTATTGCTCATGCAGAACCAACAAGGTTTAATACAGAAATACCTTTACAGGCAATGATGGCTCGAATACTCTTTATCATACCACCAATCACAGAGAAAATCTGGTCAAACCACTACTACGAGATCTACCTTGGAATAGCATACATCGCAGCAAGGCTAAGACTGGAAGGACACAAGGTTTCAGTAATTGACTGCGATGCTACGCACACAACGCTTTCTGCACTAAAGAGGCATATAAGAAAATGCGTCCCAGACATAGTGGGCATAACAGCACTTTACGGCTCGCTTGACAACGCATTCAAGGCAGCAGAGGCAACAAAGCAAAACAGCAAAGCGACAGTAGTGTTGGGAGGGTTGCCAGCAACATTTCTTGCAGAGGAAGTCCTGAAATGCAATTCAATAGATATTGCAGTAAGAGGAGAGGGAGAGGAGACATTCTCTGAGATAGGAGCAGGAAAAGAGCTATCCAAAATAGCAGGATTGTCATATAAGAAAAGCGGAAAAATAGTCCACAATCCAGACAGGCAGCACATAACAGACCTTGACAAGCTCGGGATACCACTGCGGGAAATCTTCCCACTGAAAAAGTACAAGATACAATTCAAGATGCACAACTCGACAGCAATAGAGACAACAAGGGGCTGTCCATACGGATGCGAGTTCTGCACACAGCAGCCAAAGGAAGGAAAAATCCTGAGATACAGAAGCCCTGAGATGGTGATAAGAGAGCTGAAAGGAGTTACAAAATACAGGTTCATCAAAAGGATAATGATAGTTGACAACGACTTTTTAACAAACCAGAAGCACGCAAGAGAGATACTTGAGAAAATAGTCCAAGAAGGGCTAAACAAAAGATTCTACTACATGTTCGCAACAAGAGTAAAGAACATGATGGGGTTCGACCTTGGACTGGCAAAGAGAGCAAACGTGCAGACAATCTTCTTCGGAATAGAAAGCATGAGCGAAAAACACAGAAAAGAAATAGGAAAAATAGAGAGCATGGACGCAACAGCAGGGCTTTTCCGAAGGCTTGAAGAGAATGGAATAGACACACTGCCAAGCTACATGATCGGCTATGCTGACGAGACAGAAAAAGACATACAGAAGACACTTGATTTTGCCATAAGACTCAACAGCAGGCTTTTTTCCTTCAACATCCTGACACCATACCCAGGCACAAGATACTTTAAGGATTGCAGGCTAAAAAGACTTTTGTTGCACACAGACTACAATGAATATGACAACGCACACAAAGTTGTAAAACACAAGCTTGACCTGGAAAAGACGTTCAGAAGCATGCACAGGCAGTACATGTTCAGGCCAGGATACTTCTCGACAATAAGGCCTGGAAACATCTTCAAAAGGCAGGGAGGCGGGAGAATAGCAGTGTTCCTGCACTATGTGATATTCATGGAAGCAGCTGCCATATCAAGGTCGATAAAGAGAATAGTCAAGGGACTTTTTTCAAAATTGTGTTTTGAGACCTGACACCAAACCGCCATATGATAGTAAAATTTATATAAATAATTACTAAATTAGTAATTATATGAATAAAAAAAACTATTTGTCACATATAGAGCAAGAGCTATGGGAACAGCTAAAAGACAAAGAGATAGTGGACAATGAACTGTTGTCGATTATATTTCCTGACATTCCCAAAGCCTCACAGAACAAAGTACTGCACACTCTTTTCAGCAAAGGAAGGATTCAAAGAGCAAAAAAAGGGCTCTACTACAACCCAAACAGGCTAACAAGCATACACAAACTGGCGCTTGCAATAGGATCTGGCTACATCGGATTGAGCTCTGCGCTCAGGCACCACGGGCTTTTGGATTATGAGGACTTCACAGTATTTGTGATTACAAGAAAACTTAGGAAAAATGTGAACCTGAAAGAGTACAGCATAAAATTCATACCTCTTGGAGGACTGTACACAGGATTTAAGAAAGATGGGGAAATTTATGTGTCAACAGTGGAAAAAACGATTGTAGACTGCCTGCAAAAACCCAGGCATGTAGGGCTCAGCAACATAACAAAGGCGATTAGTGAGGCAAAAATTGAATGGAAGGAATTTGAAAGGTTTCTAGCAATGACAAAAAACAAATCGCTGCACCAGAGAACTGGGTATCTACTTGATATGCTGCAAAACGCTACAGGACTGACTGTGCCTCACTCTCTTATGAACAATCTACTAAAGAGTGCGAGCCAGCCAGTTAAGCTAGCAAGCGGGAAATCCAGTTCGACGTTCAATCACAAGTGGAAAGTGCAAGACAATGTGGGTGAAAAGAACATCCTGTCATGGTGGTACTAGATGGACATAGACGAACTGCGAAGGCTTGCAGCGAAAAACGAGTTGTCACTGAACTACATAGCAAAAGATGAGATGATAAGCAAGGCGCTTTTCGAGATTCAAGGAAATGAGGACATAATCCTGAAAGGAGGCACTGCGATCAACAGGGTGTACCTTGCAAACAAAAGATTCTCAGAGGATATAGACACAGACCTCAGGTTCGGATCTGGCGTGAAGCGAGCAGTTGCAAGGACCAAAGAAATCGTGTCAAAGCTCAGTTTTCCTGTTTCAGAGCCACGCCAGATGAAAGATACCATACGATACGACCTGTTCTATCAAAACCCTTTGAACCACAAGGATAAGATAAGGCTGGAGTTCAAGATACTAAGAAAAACATCAGGCTACAGCAAGGCAGTAACAAACTTCGGATTTGTACCTTACAAGTCAAGCCTGCTAAACGTATACACTATCACAGAACTAATCAAAATGAAGATAGACTGCATAATGAACAGGCTTGAAGCAAAAGACTTCTTTGACATTTACTACTTACTTGACCTGCCACACAGGCATATCAAGATATCGAAGGATGAGGCTATACAAAAGGCAGGGTTTCTACAGCAAAGCACACTTGATATCCTGAACCACTACATCCCAAAATCGCAAAGACCAAATTGGGATCTGTTCATTGCAGAACTTAAGGACAAGCTGAGGAAATACTGAAAACAGTATCACAATCATGAGCTAATCCTATTTCGAAGTCTTGGAATGTCCTACACTCTTGCGCATCTTCGAGCGTCGCACAACCGCCCCGAATTTTTTGTCAAGCTATGCCAAATCGGCTAAGATTCTCTTCTTTAGGAGAGTCCACTCATAAACATTCATTTGCCTTCCGCGATACCTGTCATAATAGTTCCTGCAAAGCCCCTTTGGAGCATCATCAAGCCGCATAAGCTTACCTCTCCAAAAAACCAGCACGTAAACATTGCCATTGTGCAAGTCCAAAGGTACGCGCCAGCCAAACTTATGGTGGTCTTCATCGTAAGGCGACAAGGCATCCAGCATTTCCAACTCCTTCTTGGTAAGCCGGTAAGCCCACTAAGGCGAGCGCCAAAATCATTGTACCTCAAATAAAATGTTGTTGTTCCCATACAGCCAGCACAAATTGCGCCAATATATCTGCTTTTCCGTTGCGACCACCTCATGGCAACTATTGATTACAACAGGGTTGTTTCGTTCGACTGAGAGTTTATTGTCAACACCAAGGATTGTCAAAAAACGATGTTTTTATATATAAGTTATCATTATAATGATAATATGTTCGAGTTGATAAACCCCTATGTTGCAAAAATCGTGATATCAGCAAAAGACGGTGATTCCATTAGAAGCATCTCCAAAAGAATAAGAGAATCCTACGGATGGACATACAAATGGATATCAGAATTGGAAAAAATTGGAGTATTGAAAAGAAAAAGGCAGGAAATTCATATAAATAAGGAAAATGCGTTTTACAAAGAAATGTCAGAATTTGTCACAAAGTCAATAGTGCACAATTTGAATTTAAATGACACCTACTTATTGCCGAACTTAACAGGATTGGACTACATTTTCACCAATACAGATGCAGTCTTTATCTGGACCAAGGGAGGATACAATATTGGAAGAAGCAGGAACTCATACCCAATATTCATAGGGATATTGAAGAAGGACAAGACTGCCTGGGAGAATTATTTTTCTCAATTTGGTGATGTTTATGCATTTCAGAACGAAAGAAGGACAGGAATATATTATGTTATTTCAACAAGCAAAAGCATGGATATCGAATATTGCGATGACATCCCTGTATGGCCATTGGCAAAGACAGTCGAGTGGGCAAAAAAGTATCGCTTCAACTTTGAACCTGCCTTGGAGATGTTAGATGAAATGTACAACTTAAAAATTGGAATAAAATATTCAGGGACATGATCAAATCATTTATAGAAAGAGAAAATGAAATATTCAATATTTTGGAGTCATTCAACAAAGCAGGCCTGAAGTATGTCCTGGTTGGTGGCTACGCAGTGTCAGCCCACATGCACAGGTTTTCAGTGGATGCTGATATCTGCATAGACAAAACAGACTTAGCGGCTTTTAGGAACCTGCTGGGTTCAAAGAGTTTTGTTCTTGAAAAAAGAAAGGATCTGGAGGATTTCTACAAAGGAGAGTTTGAAAGTTATGCAAAAAGAACTAAGCTGCCTGTCACTGTGGACTTAATGGTTGGCAGCATTGTAAGTCGGCAGACCAATGCCTCAATTAGCTTTGCACAGCTATACAAACATTCGCACATCAAGAGCATAGTTGGGATAGAAAAATCAACCAGCGCAAGAATACCTATCAAAGAATTGCTTATCGCACTAAAAATCCATTCAGGGAGAATGACAGATGCTCGGGATATTGTTGCACTATGCCAAGGCATAAATTTTGAGCTGGTGGCAAGATTCATCCAAATTGGGAATACAATAGAAACGCAAAAAAGTATCAATATTCTACTTACGTATTTCAAGAGTGAGAATTTCAAAGATTCCTTCAAAGGGGTTTTTTCCATAGAAAAGCTTCCAGCCAATAACATCAAAACTGCCATTAATCTTTTAGAGAGCTTGTGAATCCAAAATTAGCTGATAGCCAAAAAGCTGCAGCAAGCTAATGTGGGTATGTTTTTCAAAATATTGTGAAAATTAACTTAGTCAAATTAAATTTGATTCACAAACACAGAAAGGCTTGTATAGTAGATAAGACTATTCATCTATAGTATACTTATAGCAAATCGCATTAATAATTGAACTTTTGGCATGCGATTTGCTATTTAGTAAATCCCACAATTTGTTCATATATTTATGGAATTTACTATTAAGTATGCAAGGCTGCACACCCAAAATGAGATGCCCAAATGAAACAAGTAAAGGTAAAAATCCAAGACGCAGACAGTCCGGCAACCAGCTATCAATGCCCCAAGTGCGAGTATTTTGATTTTGAGGAAAAATCCCTCAAGAAAGCAATCACTGAAATAAAGTCAAAAGAAGCGCCGCTAAAGATAAAACAGAAAATAATAAAGTTATCCTGTGACAGATTAGGCATGTACATCAACAGAGACGTTGCAAGAAGCCTGAGCCTGAAAGGAGGAGAAGAGATATATGTCTCTGTGCCTGACAAGAAGCATCTTGTGGTTGATATATGCAACTAGAAATCTGGTAAATAATTAGACAACACTCTGAGATTTGTTGAAAACACAAAGACCTGTATTACAGATAGTACTAAGGCTTCTTAGTAGTAAAACAAAGTATTTAAAACACCCGGGACGTCCAACTCGGCATACAAGTGAATCTACCAACACAAATCACCTCTTATGCAACCAAGCAGCATAGAAGAATGCTCATCGCTTCACAACCACAAAATAGCAAGTCTTAAAGCCAAAAGAACGCTTCCAGAACGACATGAGCAAAAACACAGATTATGAAATCAAGTTTTGGAAGGATTGGCTTGAGGCAGGCCCTCTCGAAAGGGAAAAGATGGTATCAAAGCTGCCGATAATAAAGAGCATGTGGAAAACTGGGAAGATCCCAGCAAGGCATAGAGAACAAATGCTAACAGCAATGCTGAACAGCTTCTTTGAAGACTTGGAATCAGCAGTCTACACCAAAATTAGAATTGACAAGAAACGTAAATAGTAAGCTGGAGCAATTCTCTGGAAAGATGTATTCCTATAAGAGAGGTTCTCTTACCGAAACACTTTGAATATTAGGATTACAATCCTAATCATTATGGTACTAATGTTTGTCAACAGAAAAGAAGAGCTGGACTTTCTTTTTAACAGGTACTCAAACGAAGG
>JBDRIZ010000006.1:0-5061 GCA_043815525.1 Candidatus Woesearchaeota archaeon | reverse complement strand
ATGCTCCTATGACATGCGCAACCATTACCCACAGCAAACCCCTGTTGTAGAACAAGGCGAGAATTGCAAGGAACACTACCACTGCGCTTCCCACCAGTTCTGTCAGCGCCTGGTACTGCATCTTCTCGTATGCTCTAAATATCGAGCCTGCTATCAGGTTCAGGGAATAGCAAAGGGATATTAGGAGTCCGGCAAGGAGCAGCCATGCCAGCTCTGCATCCTGCACAAAATGTCTTATGCATATTGCAGCGATGATTGCGGTTGTTGCGGCAGCAGCTATCCTCAGCATGATTATGTTGCCCACAAAATCCGTGATTGAATTCTTGCTGCCGGCTATTTTCCGTATTGCAAGGTTGGTTAGCCCAAGCTCGCTTATTGGCACTATGACCATGACAAATGCCATGGCAAATCCGTACTTTCCAAGCCCTGCTGGCCCGAGTTTTCTTGCGATAACCATTGCGAGAGCGAGGTAAAAAAGCCTGGTCACTACCTGGCTTGCCACAAGGTATGTTGTGTTTCTTATGACTTTGGCAAAGAAACTCATGGTAGCATTAGTAGAAGCAGGTTGCCTGCGAAAAGTGTTAGCAGGAAGCTTGCAAGAAAGCTTGGCACGAATGGTATGCCCTCTTTGACCAGCACTTTTGTCAATTTTCCCTGCCTTTGGAGTCTGTTCAGGGTCTGTATCTGCTCTTTTGTCACTCCTAGGTCTTTTGGCCCGCTTATGTATTTCCCGTCAACAGTTACTTCCTTTGCTATCCAGTCTCCCTCTGTGAGCTTTTTTGGGTTTAACCACTTCAGCATGCAGCTGTCCTCAACTGATTTCACAAAGAGCCACAGGTAGACTACCATGTATGTGAACAGCCCGAGCGCAATGACAAACGTCTTTTCCCATGTGCTTTGCATCCAGATGCTTGCTGCGATTCCTGCGATTGCAAGTCCTATGGCAACCAGCCTTGCTGTCCGAAACTGCCTGGTTGCCGAGTATTGTGCTGCCTTCTTGGCAAAAGCGCTTCTTTTTCTTATTGCTAGCGTTATGCTCCATACCAGTCCATATATTGCTCCTGCGAATAGCAGGTTTATGAGAAATCCTGTGAAGAAGCTGTCAATTCTTGGTTGCAGTCCCACAAGGCTTCCTATTCCCATAAGCATCTTGCCGTCTCCGCCTCCCCACTGTCCTGAGTAGAACATGAGGTATGCTATTGCTGTTGCAAGGCCTATCCCAAGCATGCCTTCAAGGATTGCTGAATACTCCCATGTCGCTGCAGAATATATTGCCCTTGCCCCAAGCCCTGCTGCAATGAGGCTGTAGTTGAGCCAGTCTGGCACCTCTCTTGTCCGAATGTCTGTGTAGGAACCTATGACAAGCGCCAGGAACGCGGCTGCGAGCAGGAATTCAAGCATTTGCCTTCAGATGGGTAAAGCTTTTATAGATTTTTCTCTTTTAAAGCCAGAAAATGCCTGCAAGCCTTCCAAAGCACGTGGCTTTCACTGCAGATTCAAGTTTTGGCTTGGTTAAGTCTTTTGCTCAACAGGTCTTTGATTTGCAGATTCCTGTAGCAAGCTTTCTTTTGCTTTCAACTAGTGAGCCTGCTGATTTTTCCGCTACTATTGACAGCCTTTGCCAGTTTTTTACTGACATTGCTGGTTGGGACTACTTGCCCAAGAACCAGGTGAAGGTGTCTGTGCTTGGCAGATGGTATGATCTGCCTGGAAGGGTTGTTGACAGGATAAAGGGCGCTGTTGAGGAGACAAAGGATTATGACAAGTTCTTCTTGAACTTATGCGTCAACTATGATGGCCAGGATGAGATTGTTGCTGCGTGCCAGCTGATTGCCATGCAGGTGAAATCAGAAAAGCTTGACCCTCTTGCAATCACTAAGGAGTTGGTCAAGGAAAACCTGTATTGCTCCTACTTCATTCCTCCAGACCTTATTGTTAAGACTGGCGCTCGCTTGCTGCCAAATCTTTTGCTGTGGGACTCTCCTAAGGCTGTGATTTTTTTTCCTGGAAAGGAATGGCTGCTTTTGAAGCCTGCTGATTTTGAGGATGCATTGAAGTATTACCAGCAGGCTTATTAATTTCCATGTTTTTCTGGTTTTGCATGCACCTGTCAGAGTTGCGGCTTCCAATCAGGCTGTATGATATCCTTTCTAACAGTATTGGTGAATTGCGGCCTTCGCAGGAAAAGGCTGTTCAGTCAGGCCTTCTGGAAGGCGCTAGCCTTCTTGTATGCACTCCGACTGCTTCAGGCAAGACCCTTATTGCAGAGATTGCCTGCCTGAAGTCTATCCTCGAGTCGAATGGTAGGGCTATTTACATCGTGCCGTTGAAGGCGCTCGCAACTGAGAAGTTCAAGGACTTCAGCAGTAGGTATGGCCATATTGCCAGGATCGCGCTTGCTATCGGTGATGTCGATTCTGCTGAGCCAAGGCTTGCTGACTATGATCTTATTGTCTGCACTGCTGAGAAGCTTGATTCTCTTTTGCGCCACAAGGTTTCCTGGGTTTCGCTTGTCTCTGTTGTCGTTGTCGACGAGATTCACCTTCTGACAGATACATCCAGGGGGCCTACTCTCGAGGTCCTGATAACAATGTTAAGAAAACTATTGCCAAAATTGCAGATTATCGGGCTTTCTGCCACTATCGGCAACCCTCTCGAGCTTAGCCAGTGGCTTGATGCAAGTCTTGTGGAGGACTCCTGGAGGCCTGTCAAGCTTCACCAGGGTGTTTATGTCAACGGAGAACTTGAGTTTTACTGATCCCAGGCTTCTGCGACCAGTGTCAGGGTAGTAATTGCCAGCGCGAATGTCATGCATGAGTATGCAAGAAATGGCACAATGATTGTTGAGAACATTCTGTAGCTTATGTAGGATAGTGGAATGCCTGCTGCCATGATGTAAAGCATTGAGAACAGCCATGCTTTTGAGTATTTTGCTGTGAATGCTTTTCTTAGTATTGTTGCTATGTCAAACGCTTTTGAGTACTTGTTTTCTTTCACGTAATTTACTATTGCTCCTGGCAGCGCAAACAGTGTTAGTATTGTGAAGGCAATTGCCACAAGCATTCCTGCTCCTATCGCTGTTATGTTGTATAGGTCTTCTGTCACAACTGCCCATACTGCTGCAAGCCCAAAGCTTGTGATGAGCACTGCCGCTGGCAGGATGTAGATTAGTGTTATTAGGCTTATTAGTATTCCTTTCACGAAAAGCTCCTCCCAGTTGTTCCATTCAGGCAGTCTTTTCTGCTTTTTGAATACTGCCTTTGTTGAGTAGAACATATAGCCGTACGCAAAGAAGCTTGTGAGGATGTTCACGAATGGCACGAGAAGAAGCATTACTCCGACAAGAAATTTTCTAGGTGAACTAAAAGGCCTTTTGATTGCTCCCAAAATGTCCATGTCATCAATGCTTTGAAAACTGCTTTATATAAGCTTTTCTTTGTTAGTGAAAGCTATAAGTAAGAAGCAATTGCTTTCACTAATCAGGAGAAGGCACATAATTTTTATAATTTTGTTATGCCTTTGATTATATTTGGAGTACAAAGTATTAGGTCTTCAGGTGCCTCTGGCAACCATTAGATATTTATAACACGTGCTAGTTTGGACCGTAATGGTCGACGTCATTGTCTTGGGTGCAATTGGACTTGACACGATTAAGACTCCTTTTGGGACAGCGAGGAACGTGCTTGGAGGAAGCGCAGTTTACGCTGCTTGCGCAGCCTCTTTATTTACCCCCTGTGGTGTAATCTCTGTCAAGGGAAAGGATTTGCCTGATAAGGCTTTGGGTTTTCTTGTCAAAAGAGGCGTGACTATGGAGGGCGTCAAGACTGCTGGGAAAAATTTTCGATGGTCAGGGGAGTACGAGTTTGACATGAACGAGGCAAAGACTCTCAGGACTGAACTCAATTCCCTGGCAGGTTTCAATCCTTATGTTCCTGGTGTCTACAGGAGTGCGAAGTATGTGTTTTTGGGAAACACTGATC
Source organism: Candidatus Woesearchaeota archaeon (assembly GCA_043815525.1). Classification (GTDB taxonomy): domain Archaea; phylum Nanobdellota; class Nanobdellia; order Woesearchaeales; family JAZDKJ01; genus JAZDKJ01. Next base: position 1,081 of record JBDRIZ010000006.1, on the reverse strand, counting down.
CCGAGGTCCAGGTTCGGGTCATGAATTCCCTGAAAAGCCCTGAACTGATTGTGCTTGATACAATGAATTATTGGATTCAGCATAAAAGGCCTGTACTTATCAGGGCTATCAAGAAGGCCAATGTCCTTGTCCTAAATGACTCAGAGGCTCGGCAACTGTTTGAGACTCCAAGCCTGGTGCTGGCTGCAAAGAGAACTCTTTGCCTCGGTGTGGATGCTGTCATCATCAAGAAGGGTGAGCATGGTTCGCTGCTCTTTAGCAAGGATTGCCATTTTAACTGTCCTGGTTACCCGCTTGAAAGCGTCAGGGATCCGACTGGTTGCGGGGACAGCTTTGGAGGGTCTTTTGTTGGCCACTATTCCCAAAAAAAGGATTTGCGCAAGGCCATGGTGTATGGGTCAGTCATCGCCTCCTTTAACGCAGAGGGCTTTGGGCTGTCGAAACTCAGGAAGATCTCCATGAGCGATGTTGAGGCGAGATACCAGGAGATGGTCTCCCTGAGGAATTTCTGAAATCTGATTTTTCCACTACTGTTTTCAGGCTGGTTCAAGAAATCCTTAGCTTACTCACTGTGTCCTTGTCATACGACTTGCTGTCATCCAGGTTGTGGAACTCGATGAATATCATGTCTGTTACTGCGTGCAGCTCGTGGTAGACCATCGCAGGTATCTCTACGAGGTGGTTTTCTGTTATTATGTGCTCTTGTTCTTTTTTGGTCCTAAGGTTTTTTGTGTAAAGCCTCATAGTGCCATAGATAAGGCAGAATGTCTCAGGATTCCTTGACTTGGCAAGTCCCTTGTGATGGTGCTTTGCGCTGACTGTGCCTCTCTTCCTGTGCACGACAATGAAGTACCTGCTTGGCCTTGTCGTGAATCCGTACGCAAGCCCTCTCTTGTCTGGCTTGAATGGGTTGATCTTTTTTATCTTGACTGGCATGACTTGAGCTCACAATCTTATGAATATAAATCTTTTGAAACCCAGCAGTATGTGTCGCATCCAAACTTTTTGTCCAAAAAGTATGATATTGCCTTGCAGCCGCCCCTGCATTTCTCTGCGTAGTCGCATTCCCTGTTGTAGTCTC
>JBDRIZ010000005.1:0-3306 GCA_043815525.1 Candidatus Woesearchaeota archaeon | reverse complement strand
GGACAAAGCCTTTATGGGCGAGGTGTAGACAACCCTTTTCTGCTGCCTGATATCTTTGTCAATAATGTAGTCTGCAATAAGAGTCTTTCCTGAGCCTGTCGGCGCAGAGACAACGACAGAGTGATTCCTCTCAACTGAAAGAATAGCATCTTCCTGGAATTTGTCAAGAGTGAAGGATTTGAACTGCATGAAAAATGGATAAGATGATATGTTATAAATGTATAGTACTATTGGAGCCGCTGCTTCAGTCTTATTATATTATCCCTCAGCGCAATAGCCCGCTCGAAGTCCAGCTTGTCAGCAGCCTCTTTCATCAAGGCATCAAGTTCTATTATTAGGTTTGGAATGTCCTTCTTTGGAATGTGCTTTGTGTCCTTGATGTCAACAACTTTTTCCCTGACTGGCTTTACTATTGTCTTTGGGACAATTCTGTGCTTCCTATTGTAGTCAAGCTGGAGCTGCCTTCTCCTATTTGTCTCAGCAAGAGCTATCTTCATGGATTGTGTGAGATTGTCAGCATAGAGCACGACCCTTGACTCTGTGTTCCTTGCAGCACGGCCAATTGTCTGGATTAATGATCTTGCATCGCGCAAAAAGCCCTCCTTGTCAGCATCAAGGATTCCGATGAAAGCAACTTCAGGAATGTCAAGGCCCTCCCGCAACAGGTTGATACCGACAAGGACATCAAATTTCCCAAGCCTAAGCTCGCGGATTATCTCAGTGCGCTCAAGGGTGTCAATCTCAGAGTGCAGATATCTCGTCTTGATATTCTTGCCTGCGAGGTGCTCGCTCAATTCCTCAGCTAGTTTCTTAGTCAGGGTTGTCAGCAGGATGCGATTGCCATTTTTTATTGTGGCAGAAATCTCCTTCATGACATCATCAATCTGGCCTTTGCTATTTCTCACTTCAACAACAGGATCAACAAGGCCAGTAGGCCTGATTACCTGCTCCACAACCTGCTTGGACTTCTTTAACTCATATTCTGCAGGAGTGGCAGAGACAAAGACAACGCTATTCATGTAGCTCTCAAACTCAACGAATTTCAGTGGCCGATTGTCAAAAGCACTCGGAAGCCTGAAGCCATAATCAACAAGAGCCTTTTTTCTGGATTTGTCGCCATTGTACATACCATTCAGCTGAGGAATGGTCTGGTGGCTCTCGTCAATGAACAAGAGAAAATCCTTTGGGAAATAATCAAGAAGGCAGAAAGGCTTCTCTCCTGACTTTCGGAAGTCAAAATGGCGCGAATAATTTTCTATGCCCTTGCAGTAGCCAGTCTCCTGTATCATCTCAATATCATAGAGAGTGCGCTGCTTTAAGCGATGAGACTCGAGAAGCCCAAGTCTTGGAAGCTGCAATTCCAGCTCATTTCTTATCAAAACCAGAGCAGCAGCATGATCCTCTTTCCTTGTGACAAAGTGGCGTGCAGGGTAGAAGTAAAAATACCCCATAGACTCTTTTGTCTCCATTGTGTTCTTGTCAAGTTCCCTGATTTTCTCGATATTGTCTCCTGACAGTTCCACCCTTATGATGTTGTCATAGTAGCCAGGAACAATATCAACAGTAGATCCTTTGACACGAAAGCGGCCTGGCATTAGCTCAACATCATTTCTCTCAAACTGGATTTCAACAAGCTTTCTTAAGATATCATCCCTTCCGATTTTTTTTCCAACAGAAATCTCAAAACCAAGATTTCGAAAGTTCTCTGGATTGCCTATGCCGTAGATGCATGAGACTGATGCAACGACAATCACATCCTTGCGCGACATAAGCGATGCGGTAGCTGCCAAGCGCATCTGCTCGATCTTTGGATTTATGGCAGAATCCTTTTCTATATACTGATCCTTTTCGGCAATATAGGATTCAGGCTGGTAATAATCATAATATGAGACAAAATACTCAACCCTGTTCTCTGGAAAGAACTCCTTAAACTCATTATAGAGCTGGGCTGCAAGAGTCTTGTTGTGGGCAAGGACGAGTGAGGGTTTTTGGATCTGGCTGATGATATTTGCCATAGTGAACGTTTTCCCGCTAGCAGTAATGCCTAACAAAGTCTGGCACGGAAATCCTTTCTTTAAACCCTCAACCAGCTTTTTGATAGCCTCTGGCTGGGAGCCTGCAGGCTTGAATGTGGATTTCAGTTTGAATTGCATAACAGTCATGAAAGAATGCGTGTTTTTAAAGTTGATGGGGAATTGTCCTGTAGGCAATCACTTGTTTAACAGCGATTTCTTTCTCAGCAACCTGTTATACTTAATGGCAAACCTATGAGCCTCGTTTCTTACTTCCTTTAGGAAAAGGAGCGCTTTTCCCTCTGGCCTGACTGGAAAAGAAAGACCCGGAAGATACACCTCTTCAAAGCGCTTTGCCAAGGCAATTACAGGGATCCTAAGGTCAAGCTTTGAAATCTCTGCAAGAGCGAAATTGAGCTGCGCCTTGCCGCCATCAATAATGACAAGGTCAGGAAGCGCAGCATTTTCATCCTTTAGCCTGCGATACCTTCTTTGCACGACTTCTGCAATTGACCTTGCATCATCAATATGCTTGACTGTCCTTATCCTAAAACGACGATAATTACTCTTATCTGGCCGAGCGCTCCTGAATTGCACCATCGAACCCACTGTTGAAGTGCCAGAAAGATGGCTTATGTCAAAGCACTCTATAACCCTTGGAATGTCCTGGAGCTTTAGGCAATCCCTTAATGCAACGAGTTTTGTCTCGTCACCAAAGAATGTGACATCGATGTTTCTCATGACAAGGTCAAGCAGGGCCTTTTTCTCGCCACGCTCAGGTACGATAATACCAACTTTTCTTTTAGCAATACCAGAAAGGTAAGAGGCAACTGATGCGTCAAGCTTATCAGGGATAATAAGCTCTTTTGGGATGTCGTTTTCCGCATAGTACTGGACAACAAACTCCTGCAAAAAATCAGGTGTAGTGTCAAACTCGAATTCCCTCTTGTTAACAAGCATACCTTTTGAAATGTTGAAAATCATCAGAAAAACAGTTGAGTCCCTGACCAAATAATTGATGATGTCCTCATCGTATTTCTTCTGGCGCTCGACAATCTGGCGCTCCGACAAGTATTTTACTGCAGCAATCTGGTCTCTTAGCTCCATAGCCTTTTCGAAATCCTGCAGCCTGGAGAAAGCAGACATTTCTTTTTCCATCTGCTGAACCAATCCATGAGCCTTGCCAGAGAGTATCTGCCTGATTCTTGAGATTCGCGTATCATAGTCTTTTTCTGAGATGCGACCAGCACAAGGAGCAGTACACAACTTTATGTGATGCCTAAGACACGGCTTT
>JBDRIZ010000004.1:0-2826 GCA_043815525.1 Candidatus Woesearchaeota archaeon | reverse complement strand
TTCTGGCGCTAACACCCAGGTGATTGCATATGATGGCGGAAAGTACAGGATTTTCGGCGAGACTCTTGACAATGGTGTGGGAAATTTCCTTGACGCTTTTGCCAGATATCTTGGGATTGGCTTTCCAGGCGGTCCGAAAATTGCTGAGTTGGCATCAAAGTCACAAAACTACGTCGAGCTCCCATATGTTGTCAAGGGAATGGATGTTTCAGTTGGGGGTATTCTGACTAACCTGCGTAACAAGATAGGCAAGTATCCTGCTGAGGACCTGGCTTTTTCCTGCCAGGAGACTGTCTTTTCCATGCTTGTTGAGGTTTCTGAGAGGGCGCTTGCCCACTGCGAGAAAAACGAATTGTTGCTTGGCGGCGGAGTTGCCTGCAACACCCGCTTGCAGGAGATGTGCAGGATGATGTGCGAAGAGAGAAATGTCAGTTGCTTTGTTCCTTCCCAAGAATTTCTTGTGGATAACCCTGCGATGATTGCCTGGCTTGGTGTGTTGATGAAAGGGAAGGCCGTTGGTTCTGCCATTGACATATTGCCTTACCAGCGTACAGATGATGTGGTTGTCGATTGGAATTAGTTTTTCTTTAGAAATCTAAGCGGCGACAGTAGCTTTCTTAATCCCTTGGCTTCTTTGCAAAAGTCCTTGTCTTCTTCGCAGACTTCCTGCTTTGTTGGTATGTGTTTTTTTTCCTCTTTTTTTGCCAATCGCAATGCCTTTGCTCTGTTCATATTACGTCGCTGGCCTTCTCAAATTTTTCTTCAGCTTTCGGAGTTAAGGGCTCGTATATCAGGCCGCAGTCTCTGCATATGACCTGCTGCTTTGCCTTGTTCTTGCGTATCCTGCTGCTGCCGCATTCCGGGCACTGCTTTATCTTTGCTAGGTCTAGCATAAGAAAAAATGTATGTTGCTACATATAAAAACGTTTCTATTCTTTCTTTTTGGCACTCTTTGCTGCTGGCTCGGCCCCATCCACTGATTTTGTGTCAGGCTTTTCAGTCAAGGCTTGTTTTTTTGAAGGTTTTTCCTCTGGTTTCTTTTCATGGGCTGCATCAGATTTTGGTTCTGATTTTTTTTCAGCTGTTGCCTCGGCATGCTTGGTTGCAGGCTTTTCTGTTTTCTTTGGCGTAGCCTTTGCACTTTCCTCAACAGTTTCAGCATCTGCCTTAGTCGCAGGTTTTGCTGCTTTTGTGTCTTGCTCTGTTTTTTTGTCAGCGCTTTCCTTGTCAGCAGGCTCTTTTGACTTTTCTGGAGTCTTTTCCTCTGGCTCGCCCAGTTTCTCCTTTCCTTCTTTTATGACCTTGAGGTTGATTTGCACTATCTTACCGTGTATTGTGTTTCCGCAGACAGTCTTTCTCTGCCTTGTTCCTTTGGCTTTCTTTCGCACTCCAACTCCGGAGACTGCCAGGACTTTTTTTCTTGCAGTGCCAGGTATTTCTGGTCTCATCGGAAAGCCGCAGTAGTCGCTTCCGCCTGTTATCTGGACCTCGTATCCGATTAGCCCGAAGTCATCTCCATTAATTATGTCTCTTACCTTTTTTCCCAAGAATGGTCTTGCGTCCTTGTCCTTTACTTCGCGCTGGTGGCTTTTTCCGTCTTTTGTCGACAGCACAAGTTTGAATTCAGCCATTTTTATTCTCCCCGAGCCTTTCGACTCAGCACTCCCGCAGGGATGTGCAAGGCTTTATAAATGTTGATGTTGTACTGCAATCAGGGGTGATCTTATGCAGGAATTTGAGTCAGAGTTCGTGCAGCTTGTGATTGGGCTTCAGGGCTCTTGCTGGATGCTTCTTGGCAAGATTGCAAATCCAGTCACTGGAAAAGAGGAGTGCAACCTCGATGCAGCGAAGTCAGTCATCGATACTCTTCTCATGTTGAAAGAGAAGACGAAGGGAAACCTCTCGAAAGAGGAGCAGTCAATTCTTGATTCTGCACTGCAGCAGCTGCAGCTGAACTATGTGGCAGAGCTGGAAAAGCCGGATGAGCAGGTAGCAGAAAAAGTAGAGTCTGGGCAAGAGGAACCTGACGTTGCAGAGAAATGAAGAGTATACTTGCTTTTGATTTAGACGGCACATTGATACGGAGCGCTGCTGCTAAAGAGGCGCATATTGAGTGGTACAGAGTCATGAGTGTGCTGCTCAATGACGACAAAGTCCTGCAACTGGCAAAAAGGAAGGATTATTTTTCTGATGTTCTGCAGTTGATGCACCACTACACTGGTCTTGACATCTCCAAGGACAAGGCTGTGATGGTGAGGCTGGCAAGAAATCTCTTCCAGCTTCTGTTTGTGGGTTCTGCTAATAGGCAAAAGGACAGTTTGGTTGTTCCTGGTATCAAGGACTTGCTGGAAAAATTAAAAGAAAGATATGCTCTTGCGCTTATCACTACAACCCCTCAGATATATTGCAGCATCTTCTGAAAGTGGCTGGGTGCGATGTGTTTGATTATGTCCTTGGCCAGCAGGTAGATGAGATGCCAGACAAGCTCTTGCTCTTGGAGCGTTTTATTAAAGAATTTCAGAAGCCATTATGTTATGTGGGAAACAGTCTTGAGGACATGCAGTCATGCAAGCGACTGGCAATACCCTCAATCCTTGTAACTTATGACAGTCATGAAAAAGCGCCTGCTGACCATGTCGCTTCGTCTGTGAATGATCTTGACTTGGCATTAAAGAATTTGCTCATTTGATTTTGGAAATCTCACTGTTTATCCGCTCGATTTCCTTGTTTATCTGGCTAAGGCTTTTCTCCACTGCTGTTGTTGATTGCGCAGGTTCTACGCGTTTGTCTTCTTTTTTCTTGAATTTTTCAATTATTGACTTAAAG
>JBDRIZ010000003.1:0-5150 GCA_043815525.1 Candidatus Woesearchaeota archaeon | reverse complement strand
GCAAGTGGCTGGTATCTCGGCTGGTGCAAGGCTGGACGAAGCAGTAAAGGTTGCAGCTGCAGCGCTTTCAGCAGGCGACTTCAAGTGGTCCTATGGCTCGGACTGCGATTCAGGAAGCGACAAGGTACTTAATCGCTTTGTTGAGGGCTTCCAGCTTTGTGCAGAGTCAAAGCAAAATGACTGTATCTGCGAGTTCTCGATGGATTTTCCTGCAGAGGATGGCTCATATGAGATAGACATCTCTGAGGGAACTTATTTTGCCACAAAAGACAACAAACTAATGGTTGCTCATGATGCAGGCTATGTTTTTCCTGTTAGAGATGCTGTGCATGTCACAAGGCTTGCTGAGGCAAAGTACAAGTCCATAGTCTATGCTGTTGATTACAGGAAGGGCTCTTTTGATTCTGCGTGGATCAACACAAAAGAGCTTACTGTCACTGGCTGGGACCTGGCAGACTACGGCCCTGACAAGGGCATTGTCAGGATGTATATGGATGAAGAAGGAAAACTTTCTTTCTTGGCTGAGGAGCACTACCAGGACTCTAATCTGCCTTTCAAATCATTTCCAAAGTGCAATTCCAGCAAGCACATATACCGATTCTGCGTGACCAAGAAGTCAAATCCCCCTGTAGTATATCGTTTTGCAATCGATTTTGGTGGATTTCAATAATTTTATAAAGCGGGGGCGTTACCTTCATTAGATGAAATACAAAATATCTGTTGACAAGGAGAAATGCATTGGCTGTGGCGCATGCACTAATATCTGCGATAATTTCAAGATGGATAGTGACAAGGCTCAGCCTGTGAGGTCTGTTGTTGACGAGCTTGGCTGCAATGGTGAGGCAAAGGACATCTGCCCTGTTGAGGCTATAACTGTCGCACCGCAATAGCGTTAAAAGGGTGATTGCCGTGAGGATGCATTCAGAGGGAGAGTGTATTTTTTGCAAGAAGAAATTTTCCGGGCTTGTAATGACTAGACATCTGCAGTCATGCAAAGAGCGCTTTGAGGCGCAAAAAAAAGAGAAAAATGAGGAAGATGTTTTTCTTTTCAGGGCAGGCGGGGGGCCATTCTGGGTGTATTTTGAAGTACCAGCCAATTCCACCCTGGAAAAGGTTGATAGTTTCTTGCGGGAACTGTGGCTTGAATGCTGCGGCCACTTAAGCGCGTTCACTATAGATGATGTTAACTATGCGTCCAGCCCCCAGAAGGAATATGATGACAGAAGCATGAGGGTAATGCTGAAGAATGTTTTGAGGCCAGGCATGAGTTTTGTTCACGAATACGATTTTGGCACAACAACAAGGCTGGGTTTGAAGTGCGTTTCAGTGAGAAAGGGCAGCAAAATCAAAGGAATTTTGGTGCTTGCAAGAAACAATCTTCCGAAGTTTGAGTGCAGCATTTGCAGAAAGCCTGCGCAAGAGATTTGCACAGAATGCGCTTGGCAGGGAAATGGCCTTCTTTGCGCAGGTTGCGCAAAAAAGCACGAATGTGGAGAAGACATGCTTCTTCCGGTTGTCAATTCTCCCAGGATGGGCATGTGCGGTTTCACAGGCTGATTAGCAGACATGACCCAAAAAACTTTGGAGATAAATGGGGTACAATTTCTGCTGAATATCTGTTATGAGAATAGGAGTGACTCCAGGGCCTCGATTAGGAAAAAATCAATCAATATACGGATTCCGCTGTCATTAAGCAGGGAGGAGCAGTTTAGGCAGCTCTTGGAAATGAAGGCCTGGGCGATGAGAAAAATCCAACAAGACCCTGAAAGGTTCAGGCCAGAGCCTAAAAGGGAATACAGTGACTGGCAAATCCTGAAAGTTGGGGATATGGATTATAGACTCAGGATCAGCCATGCGGATAAGCAGAGCAGCTCTGCAAGGGTGGCTGGTGACATGATACACCTTAGCATATCGTCCAATTTGTCCAAAGAAGACCACAACAAGCATGTCTCAACGCTTCTGAGCAGGTGCGTTGCTTCCAAAAGGCTTCCTGATCTAAAGAAAAAGATTAGCGAGCTGAATGACAAACACTTTAATCAGGAGATCAAGAAGATTTTCTTCAAGAACAATAAGTCCAACTGGGGAAGCTGCTCCAAAGCAGGAAACATAAACATATCGACAAGGCTGTTGTTTGCACCGGACGACATTCTGGAGTATGTCTGCATCCATGAGCTGGCGCACCTTATCGAGCCAAACCACTCTGACAGGTTTTGGGCTTTGGTTCAGGCAGCGCTTCCGGACTACGCAGACAAAATACAGTGGCTCAAGGACAACTGGTCTGCTTGTGCTTTCTGATCTATAAGGTACTGGCTGTGGTTTGATTGCATAGGCTGTTTGGCTGCGCCTGCAAGCACTGTTGATAAAGAACACTGCAGAGGATATAAGTCGAAGCTATAAGTGTTGTTGAGGCTAAGTAGGCTTAAGGATTAGCATTATTGCCTTGTGTTTTTTTAGCGCCATTTTCCTTGTTTCTGGCATGAGTTTGCTCCACGCAGTGTTATATTTTTTTATCAGCCACAGCCTGCCGTCTTCTGGTCCTAAGTTCTTTTTCTTGTATGCGTGCCATGACATACAGTAAAAAAGTTCGTAATGGCTTAGTGCGTCAGCGCTTGCAAGTATCTTCGCCTCTTTTGTTCTTGGCTTGTATTTCTTGTCTGAGGAGTGTGTCAGGATGCAGTGCTTGACCTCATTGATTCTCTTAAACCCTATTTTTCGCAGTATTTTTTCTGCCTCTTCTGCTCCGCTGATGTGATGGCCCACTTTTTCTGCCTGCAGCTTTGCTATGTCATGGAGCCAGCTTGCTGCTTCAAGGACTTCCAAGTCTGCTTTTAGCTTTTTGCCAAGCATCATGGAGAATCTCACCACTTGCAGGACGTGCTTCTCCCAGTACTCGCCTTTCTTCCTGCACAAGTCAAGTATCAGAGACCTGATTTTCCAGTCCATATTGTTTTTTGCTGGCATCTGCAATATATTAAACTTTATTTTCCACAATCCAAAAATATATATAGCATCTTCTGAAACCTAACGGTGCATGATTAAGATTCCTTATGAGGATGTCATCTCAAAGATCAAGGAGAAGTCTGGCATTTCCGACGCTGAAATTAGCGAGAAGATTTCTGCTAAGCTCAAGCAGCTCTCAGGCCTTATCTCAAAAGAGGGTGCTGCCCACATTGTGGCAAACGAGCTTGGTGTAAAGCTTTTTGAGAAGGTGTCTGGCAGGCTGCAGATTAAGAATATTCTTGCTGGTATGCGCGATGTCGAGACTGTTGGTCGCGTCATGTTTGTGAATGCTCCAAAGGAGTTTCAGACAGAGAACCGCTCAGGAAAGATTGGCTCTTTTGTCCTTGCAGACGAGACAGGGTCTATTCGGGTTGTGTGCTGGGGGAACCAGTGCGACAAGATGGTGGGCCTTGACCAGAATGCTGTTGTAAAGATAAAGGGCGGCTATGTCAGGGAAAATAACACAACAAAGGAAGTCCACCTAAATGACAGGAGCTTGATGATAGTCAATCCAAAAGGGGAAGTTGTTCCAGAAATTGAAGTGCAAAAAAGGCATGTTTCTCGTAAGACAATTAAGGAGTTGCAGGAGAAGGACTCTGATGTCGAGCTTCTGGGTACCATTGTTCAGGCTTTTGAGCCCAAGTTTTATGAGGTCTGCCCCTCTTGCCAAAAAAGGGTCAGGCAGGATTCTGGTGGCTTTGTCTGCGATCAGCACAGCAAGGTTATTCCCAGCTATTCGTATGTCCTTAACGTGTTTCTTGATGACGGCACAGAGAACATCAGGGTTGTTTTTTTTAGGGATCAGGTGGAGGGACTTCTGAAAAAAGACAGGGAATCAGTTCTTGCGATGAAGGATAATCTTGAGATGCTTGAAAATTTGAAGACTGATCTTCTCGGAAACATTATCAAGGTTTCTGGCAGGGTCACAAAAAACCAGATGTTTGATAGGATGGAGTTTGTTGCCCAGTCTGTCGATCCCTCTCCTAATCCTGAGGAAGAGATAGAAAAATTAAAGAATGCTGCTTAGGACTCATCTTGTAGCAGCGCTTGCTGCAGGATTATACTTTCAATCACCTTCTTGGCAGCTGCTGTTGGCGCTTATCATTTCTGCGACTGTTCCTGATATTGACACTCCGAAGTCATTTCTTGGGAAAAGACTGCCAATCATTTCGTACCCATTAAAGTTTTTTGTCGGACACCGCACTTTGTTTCATGCTGTCTGGCTTCCTGCAGCGCTATTTTTCTTCCTTGCGGATTTTCACTCAATATCCCTCGGAATACTGATTGGCTATGGCTCGCATCTTCTGCTTGACTCACTGACAAGGCAGGGTGTGCAGCCTTTCTATCCTCTGAAATTCAGGCTGAGGGGCCCAGTAGAGACTGGGGGTTTTTTCGAAGGTATATTCTTCATTCTTTTGGTGACTGCAGATGCCTTCCTTGTTGTGAAGATGTTTTAGTCTTTCTTATTTGGCCTGTCATTCTTCAGGTTTCTCCAAAATTCTATTTCAGCCTTTTTGATGATTTGATCCACGCTGTCAATTTGGCTTGAATATCTTTCCCTAGCAGGTATGCAAAATTTTCCGGTCTGTAGGTCATAAACAAGCCCATCTGTAAGAACATCTCTGTAGAAGGTTGGGGTAAAGCTAATCCTCATGAGTTGTTCCATTGTGTTAGAGTCAGAAAAAAATTTTGAGGAGAGGGTGTTGAGGTTTATTCGACCACCGAATTCAGAGAAGATTAGGTTACTTGCTTTCTCCGGAAGAATATTTCCTCTGGAATCACTGTCCAGTCTGCCAATCTCAGCCAGTCTGTTGTATATCCCAAGTTCTGTGACTAATCCATTTGTTATTTCAAGGATGTCATACCTTATGTCACTTCCGTATTCTTCCATATATTTGGTTATATCCAGACACCTGTCTTGTGGTCTTACGAGCAATAGCAAATCTATATCTGCTGGACATTTGTCTTTCCTTGCAAGGGAGCCGAATAGGACTGAACCCTCCAACAATTCTTTGTGATTACTCTCTTCCAGGATTATTTTGGTGATTCGCTCTGCATTTTGCATAAGTTGTCTTTCCTTTGCATCCCAATAATCAACTTGGCTTAGCTTGGCGGGATTTGTATCGAAGAACCTCTCTCCCTCAGCCGTT
>JBDRIZ010000002.1:0-2329 GCA_043815525.1 Candidatus Woesearchaeota archaeon | reverse complement strand
CTATGTCTGCCTTCTTGAGCGCTTTTAGGAGTCTTGGGATCAGCTGCGGCGGATGGGAGAGGTCTGCGTCCATGACTCCGATGATTTCTGTTTTTGCGTGCGCAAATCCTTCTGCCACTGCGCTGGAAAGCCCCATCTTGCGTGGCCTGTGTATGACTTTTACAGGGTATTTTTTTTTCAATTTTTCAGCTATTTGTCCTGTTCTGTCAGGGCTGTTGTCGTCGACGACTATTATTTGTGTGCCTTTTTGCCCTGTCAATTGCCTGATGAGTGACTCTATTGTCTTTGCTTCATTGTATGTTGGAAGTATTATTGTTGCCTTCATCTGGCCTCTTCAATTGCTTTGTATATCGATTCTGCTATGAGCGCATGGCCTTTCCTGCCTGGGTGCCATCTGTCTGCAGCAAAGTCGGCGGTATTATTAAATATTGTCCGGTTGAATTCCACAATTGTTATGGTGTTCTTGATTGCAATCTGCCTTATCAGCTCATTTACTGGTGCGGTTCCTTCTGAGATGTATGTGAGCATGATCATTTGTGCTCCGTATCCTTTCACCTTATTTATTATCTCCTGGCAGTTGTATTCCAGCATTTCTATGCTCTCGTTCGTCAGCAGGAATGTTGGCTTATTGTCCTGGAAGGATATCATAGTCCCGTTCCTTATTATGATTTTTTCTATGAGATAGTCAGATATCATTGCATACAGCTTGTAAAGCCTAAGGCTCAGGAGGGGCCTCGGGATGCCTCCTTTGATAGATCTTATATCATTCAGTTGCTCGTTGAAGTCGTTTACTCCAAGAAGTGCTACGACAAGCTCCGGCTTGTATTGCATCATCAGGCTGTCGATTGTCCTAAGTATTGCTGTGCTTGTCTGTGACGGGACTCCCTTGTTGACAACGGTGTATGTCCTGTTCATTCTGTTGAGCCTTGATTCGAGCTGGCTGCTGTAGGTATCTTCAACTTTGACGCCCAAACCGTAGGTTGTCGATTCTCCGATCGAGAGTATGACGTGGTCTGCCTTGCTGTCATAGCCTGATCGTGTGTGCTTGATTGCAGGTCCTGCTATCCTGAGTGCTGTCTCTGCGCAGGCGAGCAAAAAAAGCATGTAGATTGCCGCAAGAAGGATTTTTTTGCCTCTAGGCATTTGAGAATTCCTTTGTGGTGTTCGCAATGTCCCACATATAGTGTTTTTCCTTGTTGTTGTAGTAGTCTATTGCTCCTAATGCGCGGGCGAAAAGTTCAAGCATAGCTGCTGCTGCAAGGTATCCTGCTTCTCTTGGCTTGGTTGATCTTGGCAGCGCCTTTAGGATGCCGATTGTGCTCATGCTTGATGCTTTGTAGCCATGGACTTTCTTGAGTTCAAGGTGCCCGCAGTATATTCTCCTTCTCTGCAAAATGAAGTCTGTTACTGTTTCAGGCCCTTTGTTGTGGACGATTGCTTCCTGTGCATAGCATGCCAAAAATCCCTGGGCTATCACCTGTCTTGCTATGCTTTCCTCGTCAACAGATGTGTTGGGGATTTCCTTGATAATGTTCCTAAATGCCAACAGCTCCCCGAATTTTGGCTCTTTTTTTGATATTTCATGGTGCAGCCTCCACTGCAATTCAATTGTCTTGCCAAGTATCCTGTTTTTGTTTGCGCTGGGAACAGGGTGCGATGAGACTATTCCCACATTTTTTTCCTGAAATGGTTTCAGGAGCTCCTGTATCGTGTTTTTTTCAAGCCGCAGGTCTGCGCTTGACACAACTACCACTTCGCCGCTTGCCTTTTTCAGGAATTGGTTTATTGCGCTTGCCTTGCCTTTCCTTTCTTTTTCGCAAACAAGCGTGATTTTTTCGTTCTGTCCTGACACTTGTCTCACTTTGCTGTCTGTCCCATCAGTGCTTCCTGAGCTCACTACGATTATTTCGTCAATTTTTGCTGTCTGATCTAGAAGGTCCCTGAGAATATTGTGGATGTTTTGCTCCTCGTTGTATGCAATCACCCCGACTGAAACTCCCATTGAAGAAAGCCAATGGTTTTCCTTATAAAAATGTATGCACGTGCATTGGAAACAATTTTATACCTGTCAATCAGGAATCATTTCATGTATGTTCCAGAATGGGTGATAGATTCTATTGTTCCGTTTATGTGGCTTCTTTTGTCTGTTTTCATGGCGCTTGCAGTATTGTGCAGAAAGCATGTCAGGGCTGTTTTTTGCAGGGTGAAAAAGGTTTCATGGTTGGCGCTGTTGCTTGTGTTCCTGCTGGCTCTTGTTTTGCGCCTTTTTGTTTTTCCGCACCAGCACCTGATGTATATTGACGAGCCATGGTATCTTGAGATGGCTGCA
>JBDRIZ010000001.1:0-8633 GCA_043815525.1 Candidatus Woesearchaeota archaeon | reverse complement strand
GTTTGCAGGATTCTCCGCGACTGTCTTTATCTTTGCTGGGAATGATTTCTTCTCCTTTATGTCGTAGACGTTGACTGTGTCAGAAAGAAGCACGCGCACCTTCCTGTTGTTCCCTGCAGTGCGTATGCTTTTTATTTTTTTTTCTCCTATCTTGGTGTGGGTGGGAGGCCTTCCCATGTCAGACTTTCTTTTCTTTCGGAAGTCCTTGTACTTTGCTCCTGTCTGCTTCTGTTTTGACTTGAACTGGCTGACTGCCATACTGTCGAGAAATTATGAGTGCTTTATAAATGTTTACCTTCAGATCAGGTTTTGTGCCCCTTATTGTCTTTCTTTGTTGGTTTTTTGACTTATGTTAGGCCTGCGTCAGCATTTTTCTTGAATGCCTGTTGAGTGGTTTCTTGCCTCTCAAAGCCCTGGCTGAGGTCTGACTTAACTCACCGTAGGGAAATAGTTTCTGGATAACACAAAACTCGAGCGAACCGTAATCATTCAGTCGTTTGAATTTGGTTTAGTATGTTCTGCAGGCCTTGGAGAACGTTTTCCTTTCTGAGTTTTAGTGTTTGAATTATGCTTGTAAGTTGGGCGGTGGCAGCGGCGCCTCGAGGGCTTCTGCTACCATGGCTGCTTCTGCGGATCATAACAAGATGTCGCAGTTCTCTTTCGCTGAGATTATTGGTTGGGTCTATTGAAGGGTCGGTTGTGAAGCGGAAGAGGTCGTCAATGTCCCGGAACGCGAGATTGTTGACAAATCTGCGGATTGTTATATGTTTGTAGTGTCTGTTAGTGAGTTGAAGTATCTCTCCACATAATTGGTCTACTTGCTCTGGTGTTGCTTGATGGTTCAGGCTCTTGGCCTGCTGAAAAGTTTGTTTGAGTCTTTTATGAACATAGGTCCCTTCGCGTCCGAAGGACACTGATAGTTCTTTGCTGTCTTCTAGGATGTGTGACCAGCAAAGCTGCAAGAAGTATCCTGCTTTTCGTGCTAGTGTACGAAAAGCAGAATGCCTGTCCACTACAAGGGTCATACCTTGGATTGCCCTCCCGAGGACCTGCAGTGGCGTTTTGTGATTGCAGCTTTTGCGAATCTTGTATATTACTGTTCCTGCGGCGACAAACACCCATGCAGTGGCTTTTTTTCCTTTGATACGCCAACCCGTACTATCAGTATACTTTACCCTGGCAAGCTTTATGAGTTTCTCAAGATGGCAATAATAATCGCCATATTCTCGTGCGAGCTGTCTGAGAATGTTGGGGATTTCTCCAGCACTGATATGAATCCCATGAATGGTGCTGAAGTACTCACAGATTTTTGCGCCAGGCACTCTTAATGCCAATTGTAAGTACATGACGAGAAGCATGATGTTAAGGCTTAAGTGGGCGTTTGGCAGAACGCCTGGTACTTCTGGTTCTACGAGTTGTTTGCAATGGCTGCACCACTTGCGGTGCAGCAGGTACTTGATTACTTCTGCGGGATTAATTATCTGAATTGTTGTCACGAAACGTTCTCGAACACTGACTGTCCTGCTCTTTAGGCGTTGATGACAATGCGGGCACCTGTTAGGAATCAATTCTTCTTCTCGGTCAATGTTTACTGGTGTTTTGCGCCCGTATCCTTTGTGGTTTTTTTTTGCCCCGATTGGTTTTGGCCTGTGTTGCAGGTTGGGTTTTATTTTTAGGGCTTTCTGGAGTTGGCGTACTGTGCTTGTGTGTTTTGTTTTGAATTCTTCAAATTCTTTTTCTATACGTTTCTTTTCTTGTTCAATGTGCTTGATAATCTGATTTTTGTCCTCAATTTCTTTTAGGAGCTTCTGATTTTCTCTGCGTAATTTTTCAAGCTCTTTTTCTTGAGTGGTCATTGTTCCACCAGTATGATTTTGACTTTTTTGCCTATCCACTCGATTGGGACATAAACGCGTCCGCTGTTACCGCTCTTGTTTACTTGCTTTTCCAGCATTTCAAAGCCAGTCAGCTGGATTCTTGTTTCTTTCTTCATTTAGCTACAATGTAGCTAACTACTAGATAAGGATTTCGATGCTCGAGAATATAGGTCAGTATCGACTAATCTTTTTCAGAACTCTGATTGATTACGAAAAACCGATAGGTTTAAAAAGGAGCGACTAACCCTTCAAATTATTGGAAGGCAGAGACGGAAGGTTAATACTCATTCTGTTTCATCAAGATTTAGGATAACTCCAGATTTTGACTTGCATCCAAGGAGAGAAAATGTCATTTGAAAAACTAAATGTGAGACCAGAAATAATAAGAGCGCTATCTGAGCTCGAAATAGTAGTACCAACACAGATACAGGAGCGCGCAATACCCCTGATACAGAAGGGGCTTGACGTAATAGGCATATCAAAGACAGGCTCGGGAAAGACAGCAGCCTTCGGAGTGCCAATACTCGAAAGAATAACACCAAAGCAGGGAGTGCAGGCGCTAATCGTGGTTCCGACACGAGAACTTGCATGCCAGATAGCAGATGAACTAAAAAAATTCTCCAAGTATCAGCCAAGCAGGATAACCACTGTTTATGGCGGAGTCTCTATACAGCCTCAGATACAGGCATTACGCAGCGCTGAAGTCGTATGCGGAACACCAGGCCGTTTGGTAGACCACCTGAGACAGCACACCCTGAACCTAAGCAAAATCAGGTGGGTTGTACTGGATGAGGCAGACAAGATGGTGGACATGGGATTCATCGAGGACATAAGGCAGATAATGGACGAAACACCTAAACAGAAGCAGGTGATGCTTTTCGGAGCGACGATCTCTGATGAGGTAGAAGGGCTGAAGAGAGCATACATGAAAGAGCCTCAAGTAGCGCGAGCAGAAGCCCATGTAAAACAGGAATTCCTCGAGCAGTACTATTACAATGTCGAGGTAAGCGAAAAATTCTCGCTTCTCGTGCACCTTCTGAAAAAAGAGCAGGCAAAGCAGGCGATAGTATTCTGCTCAAAGCGCTCAACAGTTGACATCCTCACAACAAACCTAAGAGCACAAGGCGTAAGGGCAGAAAAAATCCACGGAAAGCTTAATCAAGGTACAAGACTACAAGTCATAGACACTTTCAGGAGCGGCAGGGTGAACGTCCTCGTCGCATCAGCAGTTGCTGCAAGAGGGCTGGACTTCAGGAATGTCACGCACATCTTCAACTACGACCTCTCAAGGGACCCGCAGGAATACGTGCATAGGGTTGGAAGGACTGCAAGGGCAGGAGAGACAGGAAAGGCAATAACTTTGCTTAGCCCGAACAACCATGGAGAGTTCTCAAGCATACTCGGCCAGTACAACCTGAACGTGCAGGTATTAAAAAGCGACAGGTTCCCGAGGCTGAGATTTGACACCGGACGCTTCGACAGGCCCAATTCCTACCATAATGGAAGGAATGGCTGGCACAGGCGAGCTGTAAGGGCCTAATCGTCCCAATATTGAGACGACAAAACCTGCGAAGGCTTTATAAGCAGCCAGGACTTGCTATAATCAATCGCATTCTCTTCGGAATAGGAGGCAGTCCAAATGAAACAAATAGTCATATTGGTGATTATATCAGCATTGTTAAGTGCAATTGTTCTAGCAAACCAAGCAGTAGACACAACACTATCATTGTCAAAAGCGCAAGGATACAATGACAACTGCATAACTGTCGAGAGCGCTGGAACTGCAACGAAGTTTGGGCCTTGCATCATCTGCTATGACTGGACAGGCACATTTGTGCCAGCAAACCTATTACAGGAATGCGAGATAAGGATTGCAGGCAGGCAATACTACACAAGTCTTGCCAGCGCACACGGAACATATGCAGGCGGCAACTACGAGCAAATGCTTGACGATAGCAGAACCACAATGGCAGTGACAGCAGTCGCAGAAGACAACTCATCATTCACAGGCACAATACAAGTGGATGTTGAAGTAACCCCAACAAGCAAGGGAATCGTGCAGATTCAGGGCATAACAGTTGATGAAGTCAGCAAGAAATTGTCTGCACTTGAGACCTGGAAGGCTTCAGCAGAATCTGCCATTGCAGCAATCCAGTCACAACTGGAGACAATTGCACAATGGCTGTTCTTCTGGCAATACCCAGGCAATGTCTGCGATGCAATTGCTGGAGAATGCACGCAACCAAGTCCAAGGTACTGCAGTGACAATGATGGAGGAAAGTTGTTCTCCCAGAAGGGGGTTATGACAACGCAGTCAGCAACCTATGAGGATGTCTGTCACAGTGATACAGTCTTGGAGGAGCACTACTGCACAGATGCGTTTATTCTGCAGATTCAGACCAAGAGGTACACTATTGCTTTGGTTGAATTGGATAATGCCAATAAATTCGTCAAGTTCAAAGACCTCGATACAGGAGATGGATTCCAAGTATCGACTGTGGCAGGCCAGGGAACCTGGTACCTCGACGGCCACGCTATTGAGATCACTGCTGATTTTGCAAAAGGAACTGTTACAATTCCTGACTCACAGACTGAGACAGCTGGCATCTCAATGCTTTACATATGCCCTGGAAAATGTAATGATGGTGTGTGCGTTGAATGCCTGTCAGGAGCTGACTGCAACGGAGGAAACTGCGTGAACAATGTCTGCCAGCAGGCGACAGGAACCTGCACATTCAGGACCAACGCAATAGCAGGCAACTATGCAAGCGGAACATGGATAGCAGTTGACACAAACAACGATGGAACACTGGAAGGATTTGGCTATAGCGGAACATTTGGAGCAGCATACAGCTGCAGGGGAACAACCATAGCGCAGACACCAGAAGGGTATAATGTGACTATAGAATCAGGAAAATTATATGTCTGCGTGCCATTCGACTCAAAATATGTGAGCAAGAAGTACTTGGAATCATCAGCAACAGCAGTGACAAGCACAAGCCAGACTCAGCCTTTCACAGCGAACAACCAGGAAGTCTGCCAAGGAGGAACAATACAAAACTCCCAATCTGAGCAAGAGACAGGAGGGGAGATAGGAGTGCACGTCACAGGAGACATAGTTGACGGAAGCTAGCAGAGTGTTCAGAGGCAAGTTGTATCTAAAATCTCATTTTCCACCAGCGTGTTTCACTGGCGGTTCGATTTACTCTCAAGTGGAAAATGAGAACAGGAAAATCGACGCGAAGCATACCACCAGTCTATCTGACGCGGTTGATTTTCTTTGATGTGACCATAAACTGAGCGCAAGATAGGTATGTAACATTTAGGTATATTTTGTCTTCTAAACCAAATAAATCCTTATTAATATGGTCTGATAAACCAAATATTTATAAATAAATAGGTATTTGCATGGATTTATGTATAGAGAAGCATTAAAACAATTGTTATTGGAACAAAATGCAGTATTGCAGAATGAGGACTATGCCTCAAGAGAGTTGCTTGAACAGATAAAAGAGTCTGATAAGACTCCCTTTGCGATAATAATTTCAGGAGTGAGAAGGTGCGGCAAATCAACATTGCTTAAGGAGATTATGTCTTTGCATGAAGGCTATTTTGTAAATTTTGATGACGACAGATTAGTCAGTTTTACTGTGAATGACTTTCAGCAGATGTACGAACTGCTAATAGAACTTTTTGGGAAAAAAGACATTTTCTTTTTTGATGAGATACAGAATATTAGCGGTTGGGAGAGATTTGTAAGAAGGCTAAATGACCAGGGGAAAAAAGTGTATATAACCGGCTCAAATGCCAACATGTTAAGTAAAGAACTGGGAACCCATCTGACTGGAAGAAATATTTCCTTTACTCTATATCCCCTCTCATTTAAAGAATTTCTTGGCTTTTTGAAACATGATTACAAGATTGACAAACTGACAACAGAGCAGAAAAGTATCCTAAAGCGGCTTTTCAATGAGTATGAAGCAAAAGGTGGCTTTCCTGAATATCTAAAAACCTATAAGGAGGAGTATATCAAATCCTTATATGAAAACATAATTTACCGGGATATAATAACAAGATATTCCCTTCCCGATGAAAAAGCACTAAAAGAGATTGTGTATTATGCTGCCAGCAACATAGGGAAGGAACTAAGCTTCAATTCTTTAAGGAAACTTACAGGACTTACCAGCGCAACAACAGTCAAAGAGTATTTTGGCTATTTGGAGAATAGCTACCTTGCATTTTTGCTTCCCAGGTATAATCCATCGTTGACAAAACAGATATATTCAAACAAGAAAGTCTACTTTGTGGACACTGCTGTGGTAAGGCTTCTTGGATTTAGGGCCAATGAAGATGCAGGACGCTTGCTGGAAAATTTAGTGTTCCTTCACTTGAAAAGGCATGGAAAAGAAACCTACTTCCACAAGGAAAAGAATGAATGTGATTTTGTTCTTAGAGAAGGCACACGCGTCGTGGAAGCAATTCAGGTGACGCTTAGCTTGGGCAAAAATAAGGACAGGGAATTAATGGGCCTTGTTGAGGCTATGCACATCTATAAGTTGAAAGAAGGGACTATACTAACACTAGATGAGGAATATGACATCCCTTTAGATAAGAGGAAGATATCTGTTAAGCCGGTTTGGAAGTGGCTGTTAGAACCGGGCAGACTATTACCCAGTAAATAACAGATGTCAGAATGTGTATTGAAACTGCGGTATAATGAAAGGGATGCTAAAGTTTAACTAATGCCAGACAATAGTAAGATTTATACCTTGTTAGGTCATCATACCCTTTGGTGAATATTTAGGGCATAATACCCCTAGATTATATTTAGTTTGCAATCAAAGATTCCTAATCATTTTTGTGTATACCGACGAAACGACCACTGTTACCAAGGCCACTGCCGCTCAGGCCTGCATCCATTATTTCATATAAAAAGAGAGCAACCAAAAATGAAACAGACAACCGAGTAATTCATAAATATGAATTCCAAGCAGGAATTCCGTATCACCATAACCTGATTTTTTTAAGCATTAGGACCTTTTGCTATCTTAATTTTTCAATAACTGGATTTTTCACTTCTCTATTAAGATAGAGCATCTTTTCCATCATCTCCTTTAGCTCCTCCCTCTTTAATCCTTCATACTCTACCAATGGCTCATCACGCATCAACCACCTGAAATAGTCTTTTTCATCAGCCAAGATTCTTCCTCCATGCTTCTTTATGTCTTCTCTTGCCTTGGTGCCACGGTAAGGCTGGAAATAGCATGGGAAAACAGTATCTATCAGCTTTTCATCCATCATCCTGGTCAGGAAATCATAGGTCTCCTGGTATGTTTCCTTGGTTTCACCAGGCAGCCCAACAATCATGTATACGTTTAACCTTATTTCATGCGGCCTGACAATCTTGCAGGTCTCCACGAATCTATCCAAATCAATATTCTTGTTGAGAGTTGCCAAAACTTTTGGCGAGCCAGACTCAAGGCCCAGCATGAGGTTTTGAAAACCAATCTCATCCAAAAGGCTTATGCTTTTATTGTCAACAGAGTCATATCTGGAGGTAATAAAGTCAAATTCAAAATTGTCCCTAAAATAACTTACCTGCCCCAGAAATCTCTTAATCTTCGGTGATTTGAAATCCACCATGGACTCCTCAAGGCTGAATGTTCCCCTGTAACCAATCTTTTTTAGTCCCTCAAGTTCGTCAATCAACTTATCCGGGTTGTGAGATCGTATTTTCCGCTGCCAGAACTGGCTTACACTGCAAAATGTGCAATTATTGTGGCATCCGCGGTTTATCTCGAAATTCACTCTGGGCGGATTAGGGCCAATCAAATATTCTCTTGGCAAGCCAGAGTAATCAATTGCAGGAAGCTCTTCAAGGTTGCCGTGTCTTCTCTTTGGCCCGACAAACTCCTTGGAAACCAGTCCTGCTATGCCATTAACTGGCCTGCCAGCACTCATTGCAGACGCAAGGTCGCGCAGCGCCCACTCGCCCTCACCGTTTATGATAAAATCTATCTCCGGCCTTTTTATTAAGTCCTGATTCATCAGGGTCGGATTGTAACCGCCAATCACAGTGATATTGTCAGGAAATCCTCCCTTAATGAACTGGGCAATTTTTAGAACATTGGCTGTTTCAGCAGTAAAGAGATTGCTTATTGCTGATAATTTTATATCCTTTTCCTTTATGATATTCTCCAATTCATCATAAACCCTTCCCTCATTTCCATACTGGTCAAATGGGAAATAGCTCACCTCAAAGCCCTGGCTTTTCAAAAACGTATATATGCTCAGAAGGCCCCTATTGACATATTTGGCATTAGTTGTGGTTTTTAGCTGAATACCTGGGTCCACTAACAAGATTCCAAAATCTCTGCCTGCTGGATTACCTGTATACTGACTCATCCCATGAGTGTACATATTCTGCCCTTCTGATTATCAGTCGAAACATTCACTGCCTTGACAGCTTCAAGTCGCAAAGGGATTTCATTAATTCCTAATTAACACAATTAGAGACGCTACTATATAAATCTTACCTATTGTAACCACTATCAAGAGGCAAAAATAATGGGTTCCTGGTTCAGTCATCACACCATTATGTGAAGATTTTGGGTATTTTTTTTATGACAGGACAACCTTGTGATACCTTCAAAAATACTTCTCCCGAAGGTGTCGACTCATTGTTTTTTTTATCTCATCCAGGTATTTTGGAAGGTCTCTGGCGCATGAACTGCACACGCTCCCAACCAATTCTGC